>JBCDJM010000098.1:0-24411 GCA_038747755.1 Cyanobacteria bacterium P01_H01_bin.35 | reverse complement strand
TGGAGAGATGGGGAGATGGGGGGATGGGGAGATGGGGAGATGGGGGCTATTTTTATACTTTTTTCCCTATTCTCTAAACGGGAAATTCTAAGTCCTGTCTCCTGTCTCCTGTCTCCTGTCTCCTGTCTCCTAATCCTCACTTTTGTAAAGATACCAAATGGCTTCTATATAGCGCTACGCATTAAGGTGTTTGACATTTCTAAATCCTAAAACCCTTTATTAGTCTACTATTCCCTATTCCCTATTCCCTAGCGCGTAGCGCTATAGCATTACGCGCAAGTTCAAAGTCAGTAGGGGCGTTAACGATAGTTATGCGAAGCAAATGGCCATTCGCCCCTACAAAAGTCAAAGATTATCCCTGAAGATCATTTGAGCATTTACTAAGTTTTCTGAATATAATGCTTAGTGCTATATATGTTGAGAGGTTTAATGCTAAAAATTTTGTTTTCCTGATGTCATTCTCTGATGAGGAACTCTTCTGAAAGCAGAACTACTGAGATGAGTCAAACGAATTATTTTTCAGTTTTTTGACTCTGAATGAAGTCGAGCAAGCTTCCATAAACAGAGATAACATATAATTCTGTATTGTTTTTTACGCTAAGTGCAATTTGAGTTTTCATTATTGACTGCTCTTTTTATTGGGTAAATATAGACTTTTCACTCACAAGAAATTCACTTTTGTTGACATTTAAGTGTTTTTTGAAGATGATTTTGACTATTGGCCAATACAGAAATATTTTTTTTTCGCCCTTTCCTTACCTCTTCGACATTAGTATTCTTGATGTTAATTAATTTTGACTATTGTATATATAAAGTGCAGAGTAGTCATAATTTATTATGGTTTCTTTAGCTATCTTTAGCCAACTGTGAAGTCAAAAACCAGTAACAATAACATCATCTCAAGTGTCCCGGAAGTCAATAGAGTTAATTTGGCCTCTCACTCAAATGGCAAAAAATATTTGTCTTGAGTCTTTTATCTAGGTTTCTACAGAATATATTTAGATGAAACTTTTATTTTCTTTGATCCTTGTAGGGAAGATCCCATTCTGATATGATATTTTACAAAAGTTAGTAATAAAGACTTAGAGTCAATAGCTTCAAGGTCTGTCCAAGACTCCAAAGATAGGAGCTTGTTTCAACATTTTACCCTGTAGCAAAACAACCCTCTCTAGTGAAGTCGTTTTATATGGACCAAATTTATTGGAATAAAAATTATTTAGCTGACTTCTCTAGCAAACCTTAACTCTCTTTATCATGGAGATGTGGTGGAAAAAGCGGCTGAAATTTATTTTTAAATATAGATATAGTTTGGCTTAAGGGTGGCAAGACTTAAAACGGCTCCAAAAATGCGGAGGAATTTATCCTGGACTTACTCAGAAGCCTAGACTCACCCACAAAGAAATCATGGGATATGTCACTAAACTTTGTTTTGTGTTAGAGGGAAACTATTGTGAAAAAACCAGATAAAGTAGTCTTAATTGGAGTTGCCGGAGATTCTGGATGCGGAAAATCTACTTTCTTGCGCCGAATTACAGATGTATTTGGAGAAGATTTCGTTACAGTTATCTGCCTGGACGACTATCATAGTTTAGACCGTAAGCAACGTAAAGAAACAGGAATTACTGCTCTCGACCCAAGGGCCAATAATTTTGACCTAATGTACGAGCAAATTAAAGCCCTCAAGAGTGGTGAGTCTATCGATAAGCCAATTTATAACCACGAAACTGGCGAACTTGACCCACCAGAAAAAATTCACCCCAATCATATTGTGGTAATTGAGGGTCTTCATCCTCTGTTTGATGAGCGTGTAAGAGAGCTTCTAGATTTTAGTGTCTATCTAGATATTAGTGATGAAGTTAAAATTGCTTGGAAAATCAAACGTGATATGGCAGAAAGAGGCCACCGTTACGAAGATGTACTCGCTTCTATCAATGCTCGTCGTCCTGACTTTGATGCCTATATTGACCCACAAAAAGCTCATGCAGATGTGGTAATTCAAATTTTGCCCACTAAACTAATTCCTGATGATAAGGAACATAAAGTCTTGCGGGTGCGTTTGATCCAACGTGAAGGTGTCAAAGATTTTGAGCCAGTTTATCTATTTGACGAAGGATCTACTATTAACTGGATTCCTTGTGGACGTAAATTAACCTGTTCTTACCCTGGTATTAAGATGTTCTATGGCCCAGATGGGTATTTCGGCAATGAAGTTTCTATCTTAGAAGTAGATGGTAACTTTGATAATCTGGAAGAAATGATCTACGTTGAAGGACACCTTAGCAATACTTCTACTAAATACTATGGTGAGATGACCCACATGATGATGAACCATCAAGACTATCCAGGTTCTAATAATGGTAGTGGACTATTTCAAGTTTTAGTTGGTCTAAAAATGCGTGCAACTTATGAGCGTTTGACTGATAAAGCTGTTGATGCAAAGGTAGCAGCAGCAGTTTCATAAATATCAAGCGGCAAATTTTCTATTGACCTAAAAGCAAGGTTGAGAGTAATGCCTTTATGCCTAACTTCAGGCAATGTCAACAGAGCAGAGATGAAAATGAGCGGGCCGTTTTGCGTTGTGCAAAGCTCCGCTTTTCATATCACAAAGCAAAACAAAGAAACGCGAGTGGTTAATTTTACCCCGCGTTTTTTTGATCGAGAATTCAGGGTTTGACAGACAGAACCTTCTTGATGCAAATTAGCCTCATTTTTTGTCCGAAAGCTGAGCATAATATCATGTCCGGTTGAACAGTGATAAATAAATAACTAGGTCGGAGTCAGGAGTCAGGAGTCAGGAGTCAGGAGGGAAGAAAGAATAACAGGAGAAGAAGGAGAAAGTTTTTTTATAACTAATTATCCGGACATGATATAACTGGTCACTGTTGTATGGAAAATTATATTTTTGTGGCCGAGACTTTCCTAGAAAGGCTAAGGTGTTCCGCTACCTTATTTGTTTGGGAGCGATCGCCAATGTAATGCCAATTTTTTTGTCTGATTACTTTAAAGATATATTTCTAAAGTTTGATTTTTGTTTTCCTATTCTAATTTTTTTCTAGTTAGTGGCCTTCAAGAGCGAGAACATACTAATGGCCTCTTACCTGTTATCGTAAAATGAAATAAAAAGATTATTTTGCCAATAGTCTTTAATATTTTGTCATTAGCAAAGCTTTTCTGGTTTTTTTGGCCTGAAATGCCAGTAATTACTATCAAAATATTACAAACTATTAAGGAAATAATGAGAAAGTGAACAAAATGCCTCAAAATACTTTCTGTGAGCTAGTCATGTCAGAGGGTATTTGTCCTTCTAACTAGCTGGTTCATTTTTAAGAGCTAGGCAAAAAGTTTTATGTTCTTCTTTAAGGGAACCTGGGAATGAAAGCCATAATGTTCTAGAAAAATACAGGGGGACGACATTACCTCTGTATAAACAGCGATTCAAATATATCGAGTCGAAGAATCCCATTTTGTCCTGCTATGGGCAAAGTTGGGAGTATGTCAAGCAACATTTTACCTTAACTCTGTAGGAATTAAGCATGAGTATTGTCACTAAATCAATTGTTAATGCAGATGCTGAGGCTCGTTATTTGAGTCCTGGTGAATTAGACCGAATCAAAACTTTTGTTGTTTCTGGGGCACGTCGTGTTAAGATTGCTCAAATTATGAGTGAATCTCGTGAGCGGATCATTAAGGAAGCTGGTAACCAACTATTCCAAAAGCGCCCTGACGTTGTTTCTCCTGGTGGTAATGCCTACGGTGAAGAAATGACTGCTACTTGCTTACGCGATTTGGATTATTATTTACGTTTGATTTCCTACGGTATCGTAGCTGGTGATGTTACTCCTATTGAGGAGATTGGACTTGTAGGCGTTCGTGAAATGTATAAGTCTCTAGGAACTCCTATTGAAGCTGTTGCCGAAGGTGTTCGTTGCATGAAGACTGTAGCTGCTAGCCTCTTAACTGGTGAAGATGCTCAGGAAGCTGCTACTTACTTTGACTACGTTATCGGTGCTATGGGTTAAGGGGAAATATCTTTTAGGTGTTAGATAAAATTTGATGAGACTGGAAAATTTTAAATTATTAAAATTTCCTCAAATATCAAGTTTAAGTCTATGGTTTAACATCTAAAGTTATGGCCTTTACTTATCCAATAATTTTGAAGACTCAGCAATTTTAAGGAAATCAATCAACAATGCAAGACGCAATTACCGCCGTTATCAATTCTTCCGACGTTCAAGGTAAATACCTGGACGCAACTGCTCTAGAGAAGCTCACTACTTACTTTACTACAGGTGAGCTAAGAGTTGGAGCTGCAACTTCTATCAGTGCTAATGCTGCAACTATTGTTAAGGAAGCAGTAGCTAAAGCCCTACTCTACTCTGATATTACTCGTCCTGGTGGTAATATGTACACCACTCGTCGTTATGCAGCTTGCATTCGCGACTTAGATTATTATCTCCGTTACTCTACTTATGCTATGCTAGCAGGCGATCCTTCCATTTTGGATGAGCGTGTGTTAAATGGCCTAAAAGAAACTTACAATTCTTTGGGTGTACCGATCGGTGCTACTGTACAAGCTATCCAAGCTATGAAGGAAGTTACTGCTGGTTTAGTCGGCCCTGATGCTGGTAAGGAAATGGGTGTTTACTTCGACTACATCTGCTCTGGTTTAAGCTAATTTGACAATGAGTAAAAAGACAAAAAAAGAGTAAATTTTCTCTTTTGTTTTGACTGATGTTGTATTTCGAGGCTAGGGAAACTTAGGGTGAGTGTTAGATTACCAAAGGCTTATTGAATTAATTTAATTTATAAGTTTTAGTGAACTAGCATTGATTCTATGTCTCCCTGCCTTCGGAATTTTTAGATTTGAGATTTGAAACTGAGGCGAGCGATCGCATAATTAAATAATTTAGATTTAAAATAACTTAGATTTAAGTAGTAGGATACTTATCAACACAGGGGGAGGACATCACCTCTGTTAAAACTGCGTTCAGGATTTCCCAGACTGAAGAATACCGTATTGTCATTTAGCACAATGTCGGAAAATATGTCAAAATAATCCTCATTAAATATTAGGAGAAATTTGTAATATGAGACAGTTTAAGATTACAGCTTGTGTTCCTAGTCTAACTCGGACTCGTACTCAACGAGAATTACAAAACACTTACTTTACCAAGCTTGTTCCTTATGATAGCTGGTTTCGGGAACAGCAAAGAATTATGAAAATGGGTGGCAAAATTGTTAAGGTAGAGTTGGCTACTGGTAAACAAGGGGTAAATACTGGGTTACTTTAAATTAAGATTTTAATAAATAGTAACTAAAAAGAGGTCTGTTGACCTCTTTTTTTATTTGTATTTTATAGAGCTTTTCGATTGATGACCTATTGAGTAGGGGAGTAGGTAGGGACGTTGCATAACAAAAATGCGAACGTCCCTACTATTTGTAACAAACATTGATTAAATTGGTATAACATATTTGGAATTTGCTGTAAACTAATAATTAATAACTATAACAATCCTAAATAGGTTGTAATATTTTATCGTAGGGATTTGGTTTTCCAATCCCTTTTTCGTTTGGGTTTGGAGACCAAACCCCTACAGTTTTTTTCACAAATTATTTCTTATTATTATATGGAATATCCCTACAGATTAATTTATTGGTCAAACCTATGAGTTTGGGTTTGGAGACCAAACCCCTACAGTTTTTTTTCACTAATCATTTAGGATTGCTATAATAACTAATAACTAATAACTGATATTAACTATCTATGAAATATTCCGCTTCTACATCTACTAAAAAATCATTAAAAGCTAAACAAAATAAAGCTGAAAATTCTCTTCCTCCTAACGCAGATTACAGTCAAATTGATATTAGCAAACTGTCAGAAATGATGCAGCGTTATGTGGAAGTTAAGCAACAATATCCTCACGCTCTTTTACTGTTTCGAGTAGGTGATTTTTTTGAATGTTTTTTTCAGGATGCTGTGACGATCGCGCACGAATTAGAGTTAGTACAAACCAGTAAGCACGCTGGTAAAGAAATTGGTAGAGTTCCGATGACTGGAGTTCCTCACCATGCGGTGGAAAAATATGCAGCGATGTTAGTAGACAAAGGTTATGCGGTGGTGGTGTGCGATCAAGTTGAAGATTCTGCTATTGCTCAAAAAGAAAACCGCCAAGTCAAGCGTGAAATCACTCGTATTCTCACTCCAGGGACTCTGACTGATGACGGTATGCTCAAACCTCGTTACAATAACTATTTAGCAGCAGTCGTCATTGCTAAAAATCATTGGGGGCTTGCTTACACCGATATTTCTACTGGCGAATTTCTGACTACCCAAACCCAAGGTTTAGATCAACTTACCCAAGAATTAATGCGTTTGCAAGCTTCGGAAGTCTTGTTTCCCACTAACGCACCGGATATCGGTTTTATGTTACGGCCTGGAGAAAAGTCAGAGCATCTTCCAGAATGTTTGCCTAATTCTTTCTGTTATTCTTTTCGCCCCCAACAACCTTTTACTCTGGGGGAAGCAAAGGAAAGACTGTTGCTGAAATTTCAACTGACATCTTTGGAGGGTATTGGTTGCGAACATATTCCATTGGGTGTGCGAGCAGCAGGGGGGTTGTTGGAATATCTGGAGGAAACTCAAAAGGAAAATCAAGTTCCCCTACAACGTCTGCGTAGTTATACTATGGCAGATTTTTTGATTCTCGATCACCAGAGTCGCCGGAATTTGGAAATTACGCAAACGGTTAGAGATGGTAGTTATCATGGTTCGTTATTGTCGGCGATCGACAAGACTAGCACAGCGATGGGGGGGCGTGCTTTACGGCGGTGGTTAGTGCAACCACTTCTGAATTTGAAGGGTATTCGTGCTAGACATGACACTATTGACGAACTGATAATAAATAATGATTTGCGTCAAGATATCCAAAGAATATTGCGTCAAATTTATGATTTGGAACGTCTGACGGGGCGAACTGGTGCTGGTACTGCTAATGCTAGAGATTTAGTTTTTTTAGCTGATTCTTTGACGAAACTTCCGGAACTTTCTGCTTTAGCTTCTGAGGGTAATTCTCCTTATTTAAAAGTGTTGCAAAGTCTACCTCCAATTTTACAAGAATTGGGGAATAAAATACATTCTTTTTTAGTTGAATCTCCTCCCCAACATTTAAAAGAAGGTGGGTTAATTCGTGCTGGTGTAAATGTACAATTAGATGAGATGCGGGGGTTAGCTGAAGAAGACCAACAATGGATTGCTAATTTGGAAGTTACGGAGAGAGAAAGGACGGGAATTCCTAATTTAAAGGTTGGTTATAATAAGGCTTTTGGTTATTATATTAGTATTTCTAAATCTAAGGCAGATTTGGCGCCGGATGATTATACTCGCAAGCAAACTTTGACTAATGAGGAACGTTATATTACTGAGGAATTAAAGGAAAGGGAAGTGAGAATTTTGACGGCGCGGGATGATTTGAATCAATTAGAATATGATATTTTTGTTGCTTTGAGAAATGAGATAGGGGAACACGCTGAGGAAATTAGAAATATCTCTCGTGCTGTGGCAGCTCTTGATGTTTTATGTGGTTTAGCAGAGGTGGCAGTTTATCAAAATTATGTTCGTCCGACGATGGTTGATAGCCGAGAATTGAAAATTATTGAAGGTCGGCATCCGGTGGTGGAAAAGTATTTGCCTGCTGGTTTTTTTGTGCCGAATACTGCCATATTGGGAAGTAAAAATTTAGAGGAAAATGATGGAGGAATTACTCCTCATTCTGCACCGGATTTAATAATTTTAACTGGTCCGAATGCTAGTGGTAAAAGTTGTTATTTACGACAGGTAGGATTGATTCAATTAATGGCACAAACTGGCAGTTTTGTTCCGGCAACTTCTGCTGTTTTAGGGTTGAGCGATCGTATCTTTACTCGTGTAGGAGCAGTGGATGATTTAGCAACAGGACAATCTACTTTTATGGTGGAGATGAATGAGACAGCAAATATATTGAATCATGCTACGGAAAAGTCTTTAGTTTTGTTGGATGAAATTGGTAGAGGAACGGCAACTTTTGATGGAATTTCGATTGCTTGGTCTGTGGCGGAGTATTTGGCAACGGAAATAAAATCTCGGACAATTTTTGCTACTCATTATCACGAATTAAATGAGCTTTCTTCTATTTTAAATAATGTGGCAAATTATCAGGTAACGGTGAAGGAGTTGCCGGATAAAATTGTATTTTTGCATCAAGTACAACCTGGTGGAGCGGATAAATCTTATGGTATTGAAGCGGGGAGGTTAGCAGGTTTGCCAGACTCGGTTATTGCACGAGCAAGACAGGTAATGGGGGAAATTGAAAAGCATAGTAAGATAGCTATTGGTTTGCGGAAAGGTGTTAAGAAAAAAGAGGAGAAAAAGGAAGAGGAAGAGGTGATAACTTTGGAGCAATTAGATATTTTTAGTGAGGAATTTGGAGATAGTTTGTTGTGACAGTTATCAGTTATCAGTTATCAGTTATCAGCAATAAGTGTAGGTTGGGTTGAGGGATCGAAACCTAACAATAATCTTTAATCTTTCTACCCAACTCCCTGACTCCCTGACTCCCCCACTCCATTAAAATGAGAGGTTAATTTTATGGTGCTTTCATCAGCTAATACTCAATTTTTTTGTGAAACTTATCGAATACTGAAATTGTATAGAAGCCATTTGGTATCTTTGGAAAGGTCTGGGTTTTTGGCTCTTGAGTCAGAAGTATAGCGCTACGCATTAAGGCTCTTGACATTTCTAAATCCTAAAACCCTTTATTAGTCTACTATTCCCTCTCTTGGTGCGCGTTCCCTCTCTTGGTCAGCATTCCCTCTCTTGGTGCGCGTTCCCTCTCTTGGTCGGCGTTCCCTTGCGACTGGCGTCGTCGCGGGGTCCGACCGCTTGCGACTTTCGTCGTCGCGGGGTCGCACCGCTTGCGCCTTACGCCGACGCGGGGTCTGACCGCTTGCGCCTAGCCTCTTACAGAGGAGCTGCCTCTTGCAGAGGAGCTGCGCTAACGCTAACGGCGACGCGGGGTCGCACCGCTATTCCCTATTCCCTATTCCCTAGCGCGTAGCGCTATAGGATTAGCTGTAGGATTCTGGTTTAATAACAGGAAGCTCAGTATTAGAAGTCTCTAATAAATACAGGACTTACGCAAAATATCAAATCATACACCATCTATAAAAAAGCGAATGCCATTCGCCCCTACGAGATATGGTGGTTCTGCGTAAGTCCTAAAATATCTGAAAATAATCTAGGGACTTTACATGAAATGTCCCTAGGAAAGTTTAACAAAGAGCTTATTTATTTGCTGAATAACTCTATTAGAAATCTTCAATAATCAAAAATAAAATCAATTATCCCTTAGAAATCATCAATTATTTACCGAAAAATAAAGGTTTAAAGCCTCTCCTTTCAAGGATAAAAAAGCGGTCGAGGGATGGCGTTAGCGGAGCGGCTCTGTCAAGAGCGGGTTTCCTCGCCATATCCAATCGACCAAGAGAAGAAAAAAATTTTCCTTTTTAACCTGCTAAATCTCTTTTTAAGAAGAGGTAATTATTAATTATTAATTGTTAATTATTAATTATTGAACCCTACTTCCTTGATAACCATCATAATAAATCACCGCCTCCTTTAATTTACGCTTTTCCCAGTTAACAATTTCCAGCAAAGGACGTTCTGTGAATTCTGTGACATAACCTAAACATAAATACGCTATTAATTCATTTTCTGGAGGAGCATTGAGAATACTTTTTACCTCTTTTTCATCTAAAATACTTACCCAACCCAACCCTATATTCTCCGCTCTAGCCATTAACCACAAATTTTGAATTGCCAGACAAACACTGTACGGTCCAACTTTCTCCATACTTGTTTGACCCATAACAGGAGCAAGTGAAGGTTTATAAAAAACAGCAATGTTAATAGGAGTTGTGGTAATTCCTTCCAATTGAAAATGATTATATAACGGTCTATCTTTAAAGATTTCTTTAGCTTTTTCATTTTCTCTTTCAAAAGATGCCTTGATTTTGGCTTTGATTGATGAGTCACGAATAATTACAAATTCCCAAGGTTGGGAAAAACCAACTGAAGGGCCAAGTAAAGCAGCTAAAAGTAACCGCTCAATTTTTGTATCGGGAATTTCTTTATTAATAAAGTTTTCCCCAAATTCTGTTCGGCGATGAACGATAATATCTGCAAGTATTTGACGTTCTTGTTCTGTAAAAATTTTACCTTTCATATTATTTAGTTCCAACTATTGTATGATATTTTCTATCTGAAACTCAATTACTTAATAGAGTCTTCAAGTTTCTGTAAGGTATATTCTCAACTATCTATCTAATTTATTCATTCTTGTTACTATACTTCGGTAGCCTAGGAAACCCTATAATCTTTGTATATCGTTATAATCTTTGTATACTTTTAAACAGATTTTGAAAAAAAATGACAAAACTAGGGAAGCTATCTGTAAATCAACAGCCAAACCAACAATTTCAATTTGACTCCATTGATGCTGCACTAGCAGACATTAAAGCAGGTAAGTCTATAGTAGTAGTCGATGACGAACATCGAGAAAATGAAGGAGATGTAATTTGTGCAGCTCAATTTGCTACTCCAGACATGATTAACTTTATGGCAGTAGAAGCTAGAGGTCTAATTTGTCTGTCATTGACAGGCGATCGCCTCGACGAATTAGATATTCCACTTATGGTTACTAAAAATACTGACAGTAACCAAACAGCTTTTACTGTTAGTATTGATGCTTCTCCACAATTGGGAGTTTCTACAGGTATCTCAGCAGAAGACCGGGCGCATACTATTCAAGCAGTTATTAACCCTAATACTAAACCGGAAGATTTACGTCGCCCTGGCCATGTATTCCCCATTCGGGCTAAAGAGGGAGGAGTATTAAAACGAGCTGGTCATACAGAAGCTTCTGTTGACTTAGCTAGACTGGCAGGTTTATATCCAGCGGGAGTTATTTGTGAAATTCAAAACCCAGACGGTTCGATGGCAAGATTACCTGAATTAATAGAATATGCTCAAACTCATAATCTGAAATTGATCAGTATTGCTGATCTGATCAGTTATTGCATCAGACACGATCGCTTTGTTTACCGAGAAGCTATTGCTAAGTTACCTTCGCAATTTGGTGAGTTCCAAATTTATGCTTACCGCAATACTCAAAATAATTCGGAACATGTAGCTATTGTTAAAGGCAACCCAGAAGAATTTAAAGAAAAAGATGTGATGGTGCGGGTACATTCTGAGTGTCTGACTGGAGATGCTTTCGGTTCCCTCCGTTGTGACTGTCGAATGCAACTGCAAGCAGCGATGAAAATGATAGAAAAAGCGGGTGCGGGAGTGATCGTCTATTTGCGACAAGAAGGTAGGGGAATAGGTTTAATTAATAAAATGAAAGCTTATTCATTGCAGGATCTAGGATTAGATACGGTGGAAGCTAATGAAAGATTAGGGTTTCCAGCAGATTTGCGCAACTATGGTGTGGGAGCACAAATATTACATGATTTGGGTGTGAAGAAAATTTGTTTGATTACAAATAATCCCCGGAAAATAGCAGGTTTAAATGGTTATGGAATTGAAGTAGTAGATCGGATGCCTTTGTTAATAGAAACAACAGATTATAATTCTACTTATTTGGCGACTAAGGCGCAAAAATTAGGTCATATGTTGTTACGCAGTTATTTAGTAACAATTGCTATTGATTGGAATCATCAAAACACAGAAGGAAAATTTGTTGATAATTCTTTGGTTAAAACTTTAAAATCTCCCCTTGAAAAGCGCTATGAATATTTGGAAAAATTACGCAGTTTAATCAAAGAAGATGATTTTCTGTTGCGGGAAGAAACTAGAGCAGTGGCAACGGCGGTTTTTGCTCAAGCACCTTTAATAGTTAATTTTGGTTTAGAAAAAGCAACATTAATGACATCTGAATGGTATCAACAATCAAATAATCCTTATTTGGAGGCGATCGCTAAAGTATTAACAGAAATAGCGCAATGGGAAAATATTTTAAAAGTGGAATTTCTCATCGCTTCTGGTGCCGATCCTATGACTACTTTACAAGGAAAACTAAAACGTCAGAGTTTTGAAATAACTGAATTATTGACAGTTATGGAACATTTAGAACCACAAAAAATTTACAGTTTAAAAGTTTAGTGCTTTCAGGAAGCAAGAAGGAGTCAGGAGACAGGAGTCAGGAGTCAGAATGAAAGAAGGAGTCAGGAGACAGGAGACAGGAGTCAGAATGGAATAAGGAGGTGAAAATGTCCGCAGCGAGGGGGGTGGGAAACACGCTAAAGTCTCTGCTGGGAATTTTCACCCCCCGAAGCAATCTCGGCTTACCCCTGAGATTGCTTCCTTCCACTCCGTTGCAGTCGCAATGACTACTGAAGGTTTCGCTACTGAATAAAAAATGTCCGCAGCGAGGGGGGTGGGAAACACGCTAAAGTTTATGGTGGGAATTTTCACCCCCCCGAAGCAATCTCGCCTTACCCTTGAGATTGCTTCCTTCCACTCCGTTCCAGTCGCAATGACTACTGAAGGAAAGAGTGCTTTTTTTAGAAGAGGTAAAAGTGTCATTGCGAGGGGGTGGGAAACACTAGAAGTAGAATGGAAGGGAATTTTCACCCCCCGAAGCAATCCCAATAATCCCACTAGAGATTGCTTCCCTTCGCTCGCAATGACAAAATCCTACATAAACTTTAATAATAATTATTTTTCAAACTATTTCCAAGTACAAATCTTTCCACTCCAAATTCATACTATTAATTAAATTAATTTTTTTCTGTCGAGAACCAGCTTTAATCTGTTTTTCACGAGCGATCGCTTCGGAAGGATTTTCATACATTTCAAAATAAACTAATTTATTAATATTATATTTTTTGGTAAATCCTTCTACTAATTTTGACTTGTGTTCATAAACTCTCCTGATTAAATCGTTGGTTATACCTGTATAAAGGACAGTGTTACGCTTATTAGTCATTATGTAAATATAATATTCTTTTGTCATAAAGTATTGCTGAAAAAATGGAGAATTTAATAATTATAAAATATACAACAATCCCTTGTCATTCCGCCAAGTTACTGGAGATTGCTTCGCTTCGCTCGCAATGACTAGGTAGAGATGTCATAAAGTATTGCTGCCGCAATGATGAATAATAATTATAAAATATAAAACAATCCCTTGTCATTCTGCTTTACTTAGAGATTGCTTCGCTTCGGTCGCAATGACGAGGTAAAAATGTCATTGCGAGGAGGTTGACAAAACTACAAGTCTATGGGCTTAGATTAACCCCCCTGAAGCAATCCCCAAAGCTCCTAGAGATTGCTTCCCTGTCGGTCGCAATGACGAAGTGAAAATTTCATCGCGAGGGGGATTGCAATGAGGAGGTGGAAATGTCATTCTGACTCCTCCTTAAAGCTATACTAAAAAGAGTCAAACTTAATCTCTTTATCTATGAACATTAAACGTCGAGAATTCCTCCTATTTCTTGGAGCAAGTGCTGGAACAATTGCCCTAAGTTCCTGTCAACAACAACCTTCAACTCCAATCACCCAAAAATCTCCTATCAGTAGCACTTCAACCAACAATATTAACTTCCAACCAGTCAAAAGCCCAATGCCTTTGGCAACCACTAATCAAGAATTTAAAATCGACGATTATACCACATACGAAGTAGTAGATGATTTAATCATTCCAGAAGGTTTTACCTACGATATTATTGGTTCTTGGGGTGATAAAATAGGAGATTCCCGTTTTGGCTACAATAATGACTATCTTTCCTATATTGAAACAGGAGAAAACGAAGGATTATTAACCATAAATTTTGAATATATTAGCCCTTTAACTTGGGTAACAACTTATCAAAAAGTTATTGGTAAATCTTTGCCATTTTTAGAGATAGCATCAGCATTTCAGCAAGCAGCAAAATCCGGTATTTCTTCTCAAGAATTATTAGAGAAAAGTCCTCTGAAAAAACAAATAATTACAATTGCTAAAGAAGCAATGATCGATATGGGAATAGGTGTTATTTCTATTCGTCGCGAACCTGATGGTAAATGGGTAAGAACAAACTCAAAATTTGACCGCCGAATCACAGGTATTTCCGGATTAGAAGACAGACGTTATTTAAAATCAACAGGACCAGCAGTAGCAGTATTTAAGAAAAAAGGCAAAGGTTATGACGATAAATTAGGCGATCGCATCATTGGTAGTTTTAGTAATTGTGCAGGTGGTACTACACCTTGGGGAACAGTCTTTAGTGCTGAAGAAAATTTTCAAGCTTATGTAATTGAAGCAGTTTATCCTGATGGAACTTCCGTTAACCCCACTCAAGGAAATTCATTTATCGGTGAAAAAGGAGTATTTGGTCTCGGAAGTGCATTTGGTTTAGCAGGTAATAAATATGGTTGGATGGTAGAAGTAGATCCAGCTAATCCCGATGACTATGGTACAAAACATACTTGGTTAGGTCGTTATCGCCACGAAGCAGTCGGTATTAGAGTAGAAGCAAACCAACCTTTAGCTTTTTATTCAGGATGCGATCGCCGTAGTGGTCATCTATATAAATTTGTCAGTAAAGATACTGTTAAAAACCCCACGAATAAATCTAACTCCCAACTATTGACAAATGGAATGTTATATGGTGCAAAATTTAATTCTGATGGTACGGGTAGTTGGATTGCTTTAAAAGAGGATACCCCTGTTAATCCAGATTTACCAAGTGTCCATGTTAACGGTATGATTAATCTGCCCCAAAGACCAGAAGGTGGTAGCTTCAAAGCCACAAAAGATAGACAAATAGAAGCTTTTAAACAAAAATATAAAACCTTGGGGGACTTATATGAAGGAGACCCCGAAGCAAAACAAGGAGCAATTCTCATAGATGCTCATTTAGCTGGTAATGCTGCTGGCGTTACTTGTACCGCCCGTCCCGAAGATACTATAGTCGCGAAAGATGGCAGTCTATTTATTGCCTTTACTTCTGGATATCCCAGTAAATCCGATGGTAGTCCAGACAAACGTATATTTAAAGGTCCCGATGGTGAAGCTTATGAATATGGCTGGATTATGCGTTTGGTAGAAGACAGCGATCGCCCAGATGCCATGACATTTAGTTGGCAAATGTTTGCCACAGGAGGAGAACCAACAGATGGTGGACTAGGATTTTCTAATCCTGACAATCTAGAGTTTGATAACAAGGGTAATCTCTGGATGGTAACAGATATGAGTACCAGCAGGCATAATAAACCAGTACCTGAGAATCGCATGGGTAAAGATGGCAAACCAATGAATCAGGGAAGTCTTATTGGTTTATTTGGTAATAATTCAATCTGGTATATTCCTACATCTGGCCCTAATGCTGGGGAAGCATACTTATTTGGCATTGGACCAACAGAAACCGAAACTTGTGGGCCGTTCTTTACCAAAGATGGGAAAACTTTATTTCTGGCCATTCAACATCCAGGAGAAAAAAGTGGCATCCGTCAAGATATGGCCTCAGAAACTCGGCAGTTTGCCATGAAAACAATAGATGGTTCAGATTTTATGCAAAATCGTACAGTGCCTATGGGTTCTAACTGGCCAACTAAAAAAGTTAACGATCCTCCGAAACCTTCAGTGGTAGCTATTCGTCGCTTAGATTCAACAACGATTACCTAATAAAAATTCAGAAACTGAAAAACTATAAGCAATTAAAACCTGGTGGTTAATGTAAAATGTTTTCTAATTTGCTTAATTATTTTAATTTTACATTTAACCACCAGTTTCTTCTCATATCCTTTCCTCTATTAGTTTTTGGCTTGTTTTATGAAAAAATACTCTGACAAGTTAGGTTGCAAATTATAAAATTAGGTGTAAAATTTGCCACGAGAGTCTAACTTTTTCTAATCAAGCAAAATCTAATTTCTAAGATGAATCATAAACTCATCATCAAGAAATATAGTATATAGACAAATTAATTAAACTGTGATAAAGAGAAAGGAACAATGCTTGAGCTGTGTGTAAATCAATTCTCACGCCTTCCTCAAAGGCTGGAAATTAAATTACAGCAAGGCTTAATCACTAAACCAGTCTCTAAAACTGTCAAACCATAACTGGCAATAGGCCATTTAAAACTTAGAAGCTGGAAAAAAAATATTTAAGACTTAATATTATCTGTGTTTTTTTGTAAAGCAAAGAAATAACTTTAGTCTTGATTATTCCTCAAAAGCAGACTAATTTAAGTCTAGATTTATTTAGTAATCCATACTTCAATAATATGGTTAAACGATAAGTCTAAAGTCGCAACCTGAATTTAGAATATGGTAGCGATGGAAAAAGTGTGATTAAGTTAAAGTTAACCAAAGTTAAAGTTAGGTATTACCTGGCTGATTAAAAATTGGTGTGAGGATTGGTAAAAATATGAAAAAACTTATCTGGAACACTTTTAAACACAGCCCTAGTGTTTTGAGTGTGGCCTTATTGATGGCAGGCTCGGCGATCGCTGCTGAGACCCCTTTACAAAATGTAGGAAGTGATGAAGGTTCTGTAAATCAGAACTTAGCCCAGGGTAAGATTGAGATAGCTCAAGCTTTTGATAGTCGGCCAATGCCAATGGATGACCCCTCACTGGCACCAGTAGGGGTATCAGATTTGGACGATGGAGAGTACATGGATCAGGTAACATCCGTGACTCAGTTATCTGATATACAACCTACAGATTGGGCTTTCCAAGCTCTACAATCCTTGGTAGAACGTTATGGTTGTATTGCAGGTTATCCTGATGGGACTTATAAAGGAAATCGGGCAATGACGCGGTTTGAGTTTGCCGCAGGTTTAAATGCTTGTTTAGACAGAATCACAGAATTAATTGCTGCTGCAACTACAAACTTAGTAACTAGGGAAGACCTAGCTGTTTTACAAAGACTACAAGAAGAGTTCGCTGCAGAATTGGCTGCTTTACGGGGACGAGTTGATTCTCTAGAAGCCAGAACAGCAGAATTAGAGGCAAATCAATTCTCTACTATAACTAAACTAAACGGTGAAGTATTGTTCTGGTTAAGCGATACCTGGGGAGAAAGAGCGGCAGGCCGTGGGACACCAAGTAGTGATGATGACAGAACTGAGACTACTTTTGGTTATCGGGTTCGTTTAAACTTCGATACCAGTTTTAGTGGTGAAGACCGTTTGAGAGTTCGTTTACAAGCTAATAACAATGCGAACTTTAGCGGTCGAGATTTGACCAATACTTTTATGACTCGTCTGGGTGTCGATAGTAGTGGTAGTGATAATATAATAATTAATAAGATGACCTATCGTTTTCCTTTACTAGATGGTAAAGGTCGAATAGAGGTAGCTGCTCAAGGCTTTGGTATTGATGATTTTGTTAACCCTATCACACCTTTTGCCCCTAGTGGTAGTGGTTCGATTTCTAGATTTGGACGATTTAACCCCATTTTCTATCGCTCTCCTTCTGATGCTGGTGCTAAATTTGATTATGCCTTTAGTGATGCAATTAAGTTAACTGTAGGTTATGCTGCACCAGATTCTGAAGACCCTAGAGAGGGTAGAGGTCTTTTTAATGGTGCATTTAGTGGGTTTGGCCAGTTTACGATTGAACCAAGTGAAAATCTAGCTTTTCAAGTAGGTTATGTACGTACTTTCCACCCTAAAGATGATGTGAATCTAACTGGAAGTACAGGTAGTTTTAAAGCCAGAGATCCTTTTGATGGCACACGAACTAGCGCAGATAGCATCAACTTTGAGGCTCAATGGAAAATTAATGATGGCTTTCAAATAGGTGGTTGGGCTGGTACATTATTTGCTCGTCCTGAAGATGACAGTGATACAGATGATATCACCATTCTTACAGGTGCTTTGATTTTATCTTTCCCAGACCTACTCAAAGAGGGTAGTTTGGGAGGTATTATCGTTGGTGTACCACCAATTGTGACCGATGGTGGTGATGATGATAATCTGAAGGACGATGATACTTCTATACACGTCGAGCTACTTTATCGCTTCCAGATGAACGAAAATATTGCCATTACCCCTGCTGTATTTGTGATTACTAATCCTAATCACATTGAGGATAATGATACTCTCTGGGTTGGTACAATCAGAACTCAATTCAGATTCTAGATTATTTGGCTTGAGGGTAGAAAATTAAATAGCAGTTGTAAGCATTCAGCTATTAGCAGCCAGGCAGATAGTAGCTCAGATTTCAACGAATGCTTACCTGTTTTATTCATACATCTGTTTAGTGTAGCGTCCTAATTTCTCATTAGCTGATAGGTGAATCGTGAGTAGCAGTCAGTCTTGAATATACCAGACCTTAATTCTGAAGATTTTTTCAAGACTTTGATTCTTGAATTGTTCATTACCTAATAAATTCCTAAACAAACTACTTTATATACCCCTTAGCTACCCTCTAGGAGTGCTAATTAAAAGTTTAGGGGTTATATATAGGGATTTTTTTCAAATTTTCAACTTATTAGTCATTAAAAACTTACAGCGCTTTTCAGATGGATAAACCACATTGTCATAATCAAAACCTTGTAGGGGCGATTTCCGTTCCGGAATGCTCCTAATTACGCGTTTGCGACAGCATTCCGCAGGAAATCGCCCCTACTGTGGTCTACTAAAATGAAAACCCCTGTAATAACATCTCAATTTATATCAAAAATCCTAATATTCAAGATAGTTGCACTATGCTGCAAGAGGTGCTAACCTGTCTGGTAAAAAAATATGACTGTTTTTAGTTTGTATAACAGTGTTACAAAATAACTTACTTGGGGATGGTTCTGATGGATTTGTTAGATTTATATGTCTGATTCTATCTTTGTTAGGATAGGCTTCGGGTAAAAATTACTAGGAATATTTCCATATTATCCAGCATGAACTCTATTTGCTTATCATAGTATCTGCTTAGAAAATTGAGGAACTTAATCCCCCAGTAATGGATGTGATTTTCATTTTTAAGATAATGGATAATTACCTCTGACATAAACCATAACTGAATTGAATATAAGGAATTCTGATTAATTGATAATGAACAATGAATAATGGAGAGCGGCTCATAAAAACTCTCTTCAAAGATCAATATATACATTGAAACGGAGAAGCAATAAAGTCGAATTGATTAATTATCAATTATCCATTATCCATTGGTAAATAGCTATTTAAAAGTTAAACTTAGCTTATAGGACTATAAATCTTAAAAAATCAATTGGAACAATCAACAGTTCAATCTACTCTAAACAGTAGGGTTGTTGATAAAAGGCATAATAGTTTCCTACTTTAATTAAAAGGTGTGAGGAGAGATCGATAATGACAAAAATAATCTTGAATGTTCTTAAGCAAACTCCTGGTGCGTTCAGTGTAGCTGCCTTATTAATTGCTAATTCAGCATTAGCTAATCAGGTTTCTGTAGAACAACTTGCTAATGCTCAAAATACTAATACTAATACAACTACTCAGTTACCTGTAGAGCCACAAGTAGAAGCCCAAAATGATTCTGCTTCAGAACAGGAATTACCAGCAGATAGTCGCTTGCAAAAACTGAAAGACCCCTCCTTACAAATTCCAGGATCTGAGTTAGAACAAGCTGATCCTATGGGACAGGTAACATCTGTGTCTCAGTTATCAGATGTACAACCGACTGATTGGGCTTTCCAAGCTTTACAATCTCTAGTAGAGCGTTACGGTTGTATTGTAGGTTATCCAGACGGTACTTACAAAGGTAATCGGGCAATGACTCGTTATGAGTTTGCAGCAGGTTTAAATGCTTGTTTAGACAGAATTACAGAGTTAATTGCTGCTGCAACTGCTGACTTAGTAACTCGTGATGATTTAGCTGTTTTACAACGACTGCAAGAAGAGTTTGCTGTAGAACTAGCAGAGTTAGGTGGTCGTGTTGATGCTCTTGAAGCCAGGACAGCAGAACTTGAAGCCAATCAATTCTCTACAACTACTAAGCTTAATGGTGAAGTTCTATTTTGGCTGACTGATACTTGGGGAGAACGAGCAGGAGCACGTGGGGTAGCACAGAGCGAAAATGATAGAACTGAAGCTGCACTAGGTTATCGGGTTCGTTTAAACTTTGATACTAGCTTTACGGGTAGAGACCGCCTTAGAACTCGTTTACAAGCCAGAGATATTCCTAACTGGAGTGGCCGGGATTTAACTAATACTCTAATGACTAGATTGGGTACAGATGAAAGCGATCCAGACGATACTGTAGTTCTAGATAATTTGGTCTACGAATTTCCAGTGCTCAACGATAAAGGTATGGTAATGGTGGGTCTTAATTCTATAGACCTTGATGACTTTATGCCTGTACTAAATCCATTCGATAGTAGTGGTTCTGGTTCTGTTTCTCGTTTTGGAAGATACAATCCCACTTTCTACCGTGGACCTGCGGATACAGGAATCAGCCTTCAATATGCTTTTAACGATAAATTCCTAGTTACAGGAGGTTATGCAGCACCAGAAGCGGAAGATCCCAGAGAAGGCAGAGGTTTCTTTAATGGTTCATTTAGTGGTTTTGGTCAGGTATTGTTTGAGCCAAATGATCGTTTAGCTTTTAGTGTTGGTTATGTGCGCAATTACTTTATTAAGGACGATGTTAATTTAACCGGAAGTACGGGTAGTTTTACAGCAAGAGACCCTTTTGATGGTGTTCCCACGACTGCAGATCAACTGGGCTTTGAAGCTCAGTGGACGCTCAACGATCATATCCAAATTGGTGGTTGGTTTGGCACAACTTGGGCACGACCAGAAGAAAATAACAATGATGATGATGATATTACGATTATCAATGGTGCCTTGACTATAGCGTTTCCTGACTTGTTTAAGGATGGTAGTTTAGGGGGAATTATTGTCGGGGTACCACCAATTATTACTGATGGTGGTGATGATGACAATTTAAAAGACCCTGATACCTCTGTACATATTGAAATTTTCTATCGTTATGCGGTTAATGACTTTATAGCGATTACACCTGGTTTGTTTGTGATTACTAATCCAAATCACAATGATAATAATGATACTCTCTGGGTAGGTAGTTTGAGAACTCAATTTAGGTTCTAGAAATATAGGTTAATTAACTGTATATAAAAGTAGGGAAAAAAGATAATTTATTCTTTACCCTACTTTTTTCGGTGTTGATGAAGCGCGTGTATGATATTAATCTTAATTATTTAGGAGTCAGGAGGAAAGAAAGAAGAAGAATAAAGAGTAGTAGAAAGAGAAAGTTTTTTGTTCCCACTCTTATCCGGATAGGATATCATACCTTTATTCACCAACGCCCTTTTTTCTTATGTTTTAGGGAGTAGGGAGTAGGGGAGTAGAAATAAGAAAAATAACTGTACCTCTGATAAACGCTATAATGACTGATAACTGATAACTGATTCAAGGCATTCTCCAAACTTTGATAGTTTGATCTAGACTGCCACTGACTAAAGTTTTGCCATCAGGAGTAATAGCAAGAGAACTTATTTGTTCTGAATGACCAAAAAATGTCTGTAATTTTTCTTCGGTAATTGTATTCCAAATAGTAATTTTTTCGCCACCACTAACTATTGTTCGGCTATCAGCACTGAAAACAACAGCCTTAACTGCACCTGTAGTTGCTGTAATTACACTTTCATATTCTCCTGTATACAAATCCCAGATTCTAATGGTTCCATCTTCACTGCCACTAGCTAAGGTTTGATTATTTGGGCTGATGGCAATAGCATTAACTGCCTGGGTATGTCCTTCTAAAGTTTGTCTGCGAATACCTGTACTCAGATTCCACAGTCTAATAGTACCATCTTCACTACCGCTAACTAAAATGGTGCTATCCCGACTAAAAGCTAGAGCATTTACTTCATATTCCTTATCTGGAATCAGAGTAAGTATTCGACTACCTGTTGTGAGGTTCCACAACTTCATTAAGCGATCGCTACCAACACTTGCTAATGTCTGTCCATCAGGACTAATGGCAATAGCATTTACTTTACCATCGTGAGCTGGAATATCTCTTGATAGGTTACCACTTTTGAGGTCCCATATCCTAATATTTTTGTCTTTACTGCCACTTACCAATATTTCACCATTAGGACTTATTGCCAAAGTAGTTATTTTATCTGTATGAGCATCTCGAATATTGCTTTTTAGTTCCCCAGTTTTGAGGTTCCAAATTTTGATGGTATTTAAGCTACCACTGACTAAAGTTTGACCATCTGGTGTTAGGGCGATCGTATTTACTTCTCCGAGATAACCATTTAAGTTTTTTTGTAAAAATCGACTACTGTTTAAACCTCGCAATAAAAAAACTGGATGACTAGGAAACATTCCGTAGCGCCAAAAGCCATAAAATTGAGAACTTGCTGCTGCTAATAGCAACATTGTTAACCCTACTATCAGGTTATTTATCAACTTAATTCTTGACTTAGTTTTTGACTTATTAGATATTTTTGTACTTGTTTTTGTTTTTAATTTTGTCTTAACTTTATGCCTAGTTTGAGTTTTTTCTGTTGGTAGTTTTGTATTTTCTCTACTTGAACGACCTGGTTGAGCAGGAGTAGAAATGCCAGAATTTTCAGTTGGACTATTTTCTGTGTCTAGTTCTGCCAGACACTGCAAAATTATCGCTGGCCTTTGAGGTCTATTGCCAGGAGTCAATGCCATTAAATAATCTATGACTTTTTTAAATTCTGTTGATATTTGAGGGGCAGATTTGTGCCATTGCAGCTTTCCAGACCGTGGATTTTCTGGAAAAGCTGTTGGGGGTTTACCTGTTAATAAATAGACAAAAGTACGTCCTAAAGCAAAAAAATCTGATTGAGGTACTGCTTTGCCATTACTTTGCTCTGGAGCGGTATACCCTGGTGAGACAATCCCTGTAACATTTTGGCCTTGACCTACTTTCACCAAGTAGGTATCTGATACCTCTCTCACAGTGCCAAAGTCTATCAGTACCAATTGGCCATTTTTCCTCCGCATGATATTGTGGGGCTTAATATCTCTATGGAAATAATTCTGCTGGTGAACTTTGTCCAATATTGTCGATAACTGTGTTAGCCAATCTACTGCTTGAGTTTGATTTATTGGCCTATGGCGACGACTTTTCATCCAATCCATCAAATTGGAGCCGTCAATGAATTCCATTACTAGGCAGTGTAGAGGCTCTTCACTGTCTGCTGGGAAGAATGTAAAATATCCATCATCTTCTATTTTCGGAATCCCAGGATTTCGTAAACTGATAAGTACCTGTGCTTCCTGTTGAAACAGAGAGATAGCTTTCGGATGACTTTTCAGTAATACTTTGAGAACTTTTTGTACCCCTTTATCTTCTACAAGATAAGTTTTGCCAAAACCTCCCCCCCCTAGAGGCTGGATAATACGATACCTATTTTGCAGTAGCAATTCAGAGCCACATTGGCAACAGGTACGTTTACCAGCATTTAATGGATCGGAGGGGTTGGGGCAATTGGGATTGAGGCAGTAACTCACAGAAGCCAGATACCCAGATTTGTATAGCTTTGCTATATTACACTATAGCTTGAAGTGGTTTAATTTCACAATGCACCGAAAATATTATTCATCTTTGCAGATTTTTTAAGTTTAATATAGGTTTTTTTATAGAAATAGTTAAAACAATCTATTTTTTATAATTTTAGGTTCCAACCAGCGATCGCTATACAACTCCATCCTACGATAAATGCTACTCCGCCTATGGGTGTAATGGCTCCTAACCATTTTATTCCGGTTAGACTCAGAACATATAAACTACCAGAAAAAATTGCTATTCCTGCAATAAAGGCATATCCAGCGATGACTATTAATGATTGGGGTAACTCTTTTATTGTTAATAAAAAAGCCACCATTAATAGTGCTAAGGAATGATACATTTGTAGACGAGCGCCTGTCTGAAAAATATCTAGGGAATATTGAGTTAGCTTTTCTTTCAAAGCATGAGTAGCAAAAGATCCTGCAACTACAGATAAACCTCCTAGAATAGATGCTATTACTAAAAAAATCTTAGTCATCATTTTTTCACTCCTTAATATAGTGATTAGGTAAGCATTCAGCCGTTAGCTAGACTCTTACAAAGGAACTGCGTTATCAGCTATAGCAGTTCTAACATTAGTCGTAATATGTAAAACTTAATAAAATTAAGATTAAAACTAATTCCCTAATTCGATCCTGTCTGATGGACTTTGTATTTTAGAATAATCTCACACAAAATATAAACGTATATAGAACCCATTTGGTATCTTTTCTTAAAATACAAAGGCTTCAGGAAACCCGTTTTAAAGAGCCTAACAAATATAAGGGTTCAGAAAACCGAAAAATCATGAAAAATGACTGCCAGAATCATAAAACCCAGATGGCTGTT
>JBCDJM010000097.1:0-24698 GCA_038747755.1 Cyanobacteria bacterium P01_H01_bin.35 | reverse complement strand
TTTTTTTGTTTTTTTGATATTTATATTTTTAATATATATAACTGTGTTAGCTCCCTTAATCAAAACAGGAGTTAAAATAGTAGGGCAAACAGTAAAAAAAATAGTCATTGTGCAAGAGTGGGTAGAAGATAATTTCCCCAAAATTACTCCTTTGTTGACCCCATACTATGGCAAATCAGATAAATTTCTCCCTTATGTAATTCATACTCCCTATTTCATTGATGATACTCCTCCGGGGGCTTATGATTTTACCCTGGAGCTAAATGGTAAATTAGAAGTTCCTATTCCAGCACCTTGTCAAGGAACTATTCGGAGAACTAGATTTCAAGGACGAAATGGTAGTTTCAGAACAGCTCAAGGTGCAGGTCAAATAGTTGAACTTGTGTGCGATGGGACTAATTATTATTGGTTAATGGGTCATTTGCTTCAAGGTTCGCCACCAAAAAAAGGAACAAGAATTACTAAAGGACAAACAATTGGTATCCAAGGTCTTACAGGAAGAACCTCTGGTTATCATGTCCATGCTCAGATTCATTATCATAATGGACAAAGAATTACTAACAGAAAAGTAACCCGTCCCCTTGTTGAGAATTACATCAAATTTTTGAGACAAGGTTCTTATTGAATTGAAATACTAAAATATGAGAAAGGTTCCATAAAATAAATACATCTTAACAATTCTACAATTTCACAACTGTAAAGTTCTGGCAAAATTTGTAGCAGATTATTATTTAGTAGTTATACAATTTTGAAAAATAGCTACTATGGAAAAATCTATAACCTGGCAAGGATTTTCAATTACTCATTTGTAACATTTTTTTATTGAATTGGTATTAGCAATACCTATAATTAGGGTTTGCTGAATAAATACTTTTTGTTGAGGTAGGGAGTAGGGAGTAGGGAGTAGTCAATAATCAGAAAAAATAGGAGCTATACAAAAGATAGTCAGAAAGTATAGCAAGAGTGATTTTTCTGCCTCGCGTTACCCCAATATCGTAAGTTTTTGAGCCTCAAGGGCTGAAAACCAAGGTATTTCAGACTCAAAAATGCTAATACCTTATATCTGTAAATGCTTTGAGATTTAATCAGCCAGCCCTAATTAATCTTGTTACTATTTAGCAATTAAATTGATTCTTTGGGCATTACCTAGTTTAAATATGCTATCTTTAATGTTTATAAAAAGTAGAGCATGAATATAATTTATGACAGCTTAACATCAAAAACTTAATTTCTCTTAACGTAATATTTAACTTCAATTGCTAAAATTTGAGCTAAGTTACATATAAGGAGTATCTGTTAGCGAAAATTTTGCTCTATATAAATGTCCTTACAGTTTTTGTAAATTGTTGTAAATTGTACATCAAAGAATCAACTATAGCAATCCTATTTTAGTTGTAATATTTTGGTGGTAGGGGCGATTTCCTCCGGAATGCTACGCAAACGCGTAATTAGGAGCATTCCGGCACCGAAATCGCCCATACAGGAGTCAGGAATCGTAGGGGCGATTTGCGTAATTAGGAGCATTCCGGAAGAAATCGCCCGTACAGGAGTCATAATTTTCAAAGCTTTCAGCTTAAATTAGCTATTATAAAACTTATCACAACCTATTTAGGATTGCTATATTAACTTTACCTACTAATTGTGAAACTAGAGTATTGACATTTGATTGAAGCAGTTAAAACTCATCAAGGATGAATACCAAAGTGTGAGTATAAGATGAAAATGATTAATTAATTTATAGTAAATAAATATGTCAAAATTGATATGTAATAACCATAACAATAACTGTGAGAGAATAGGAGTAGGCGATGATAAAATAATCTGTTAAATTTAAAACTTATCAAGCTTTTCAGAGTTACCTTTGATTAAGGTTGTATCCAGTTAATCATTAAAATTAGTATTTGGTATCATAGTGAAAGAAAACCTTGAACTTGAACTTGACCCGGAAAATGGAATCTACTATCAAGTCCAAAGAGGAGAAAATCAAGCAAAAACTAAATTTATAAATCTATAGTCGATCAAATCAGGAAAAAAGATCGCAATTATGACAGATAAAGTAAAAAATTTCTAATAATATAAGAATGTAGGAATGAATAAAAATACTTACTAAAAGTTTATAAAATCTTAATAAAGTAATTAAATCACTCCAGGAAAAACCGATTTTGCAAAATATAATATATATAGTTAAGATTCAGTCCTGTAGAAATACGAAATCATGGGTAGAAAATCCTAAAAGAAAAACTTTTAAATTATTACCTCTTTGCCCTTTTACTAGAAAATTGTATATACAACCATGTCGAGGATTAGTATATGTGTGAAAAAACTAACAATATTTTTCTCAACTCAACATGATTAATAGTGGGGGTGATTAATGGATAGATTATTGCTAGCATGAGACTAATGATGTTCATCTTGCAAAAATCTGACAATATAAATGTAGGAGATGTAATGACAAGAGTAAACGCTAGATAAAAAAAGGAGGTTAAAGAAAGAAAGTACAGAGTAAAATAGATATTAGTTGCTTTATTGGGTAAAGGATTTTATAGCTAGGGTATAATTTGTTATGTTTCAAGTATTTCCCTGAATTATTTACCTTGTACATATAGCACCATAGTTAACCATAGGTAATTGTGTAGTCAAATTTCTGATATTTTCACAAAAACTAAAGATAAAGATGTTGTTATGGTGTTGAACTAAAACCCCAGGCAATTCTCGAACTAATATTTATATTAGGTGAAGATGAAAGGCTGGATAACTATGAACTACACCCTTCATGTCCAAATAGTTGTCATTGAGTGGGTTTGGTCGTGGATTAATTAATCCTTAAATTAGTCTGTCATTATTTTTTATTAGCTAATAAATCTAGAGCTGAAGTTGATTCTACATAATTCTTAAGATAGCCTAAATTGAAATTATTTCCTTGTCATAACCTTGGAAATAATTGGCATGAGCTGGCTAAGTTGAAGGAAAAGTTCCGACTTTGGTGGGATAAATAATGGCTGTCGTTAAAGCTTCAGCTATTAGCTTTAGATAGTCGGAAAGCATGCTCAAAACATAAGGGGTTTCAGTATTTCAGTGAGACTTGAATGCTAGTTTAAATCTAGCTATGGCAGTCAGTAAGAGCTACGCTCCGCTAAGGCGTTTCACCCTAGCGTTCGGAGCAAACGACCGTGACAGGTTGTGGACTGGATAACGCCGACATTGCCAGAATATTGCCTTGAGTGGGTTTGTCTATAGACCGCCTATGATATGCAAGTATAAAGAGCAAGAGATGCGGTAGGCTTTACCGTTGATGCCTTTGAAAACTCTGCTGCTAACTGTCACTGTATAAGGTAGGGACGTTGCATGAAACGTCTATATACTTTAAAAAGTCACAATTTAGTGATGTTTTAGCTCGGTTTTATGAAGCAGTTCTTTGGGTTATTCTACTGCTAAAAAAAACTATAACGAAGTTTAGTTGAGGTACTTCAAATGTAGAAAATAGAAAATAATACTGGCACGACAGCTAGCCAGAAATATCACTCTTAAGAGTGTGAAAAAAGAGTCAATACTAATAAAGTAAGCCTTAAATAGGTAAATATTATTTTAGGTAAACTCAGGAAATTTCTCAGTTTCCAGCAAAAAAGATAAACCATACAGATTTGGTCACTAGCTATACTGTCTTAAGATAGACAGAAAACTTCTGTAAAGTAATTTATTCTTCAACTTAAGGAGCATGAGGAACGCGACATGATCCAGACTAACAACGTAATCGAAACCACCATTCAGCCTGAGCTAGAATCTAGCGACTTATTTCAGCCAACCCCAACCAGACAAATAAATGATGAGTTAGACATTTTAATCGGAGATAGAGAAGAATACATAGATGCTCAGTCTGATGATGATGATCTAAAGTCTGGTAAAGTTGCCAAATCTCGTACTCGCACTCCGGGCAAAAAAAAGCATTACACAGAAGACTCGATTCGCCTTTACCTACAAGAAATAGGAAGAATCAGACTATTACGAGCTGATGAAGAAATTGAATTAGCGCGTAAGATTGCAGACCTTCTGGAATTGGAGCGGATTCGAGAAGACCTAATGTACCACTTAGATCGGGAACCCCAAGTGAGTGAGTGGGCAAATGCTGTAGACATGGACTTGTCAAAGTTTAAGCGTCGGTTAATACTTGGACGTAGAGCTAAAGAAAAGATGGTACAGTCTAATCTGCGTCTTGTGGTTTCTATTGCCAAAAAATACATGAACCGAGGCTTATCATTCCAGGATTTGATTCAAGAAGGTAGTTTGGGATTAATTCGAGCAGCAGAAAAATTTGACCATGAAAAGGGCTATAAATTTAGTACCTACGCAACTTGGTGGATTCGTCAAGCTATTACCAGAGCGATCGCCGATCAGTCTCGTACTATTCGTCTACCAGTTCATTTGTACGAAACTATATCCCGAATTAAGAAAACTACAAAGCTTCTTTCTCAAGAAATGGGTCGTAAACCTACAGAAGAGGAAATAGCAACTAGCATGGAAATGACTATCGAAAAGTTACGTTTTATTGCTAAGTCTGCTCAACTGCCTATATCCTTAGAAACTCCTATTGGAAAAGAAGAAGATTCTCGACTGGGAGATTTTATTGAGTCAGATGGGGAAACTCCTGAAGACCAAGTATCTAAAAATTTATTGCGAGAAGATTTGGAAAGTGTTTTAAATAGTTTGAGTCCCCGTGAACGGGATGTATTACGTTTAAGGTATGGCTTAGATGATGGTCGGATGAAAACCTTAGAAGAAATTGGACAAATCTTTAATGTTACTCGTGAGCGGATTCGACAAATTGAAGCAAAAGCGCTCAGGAAGTTGCGACATCCAAATCGGAATAGTATTCTCAAAGAATATATTCGTTAGAAAAGTTAGTCGGTTGTCTATTAGCTAATTTTCTGACTAATTTTACTTGAGACATTGTAAGTGCTAGTAAGTAGTTCAGATATATTTGCTCCTTTTGATGGGGTATTAAAAATTTCTAAACTCTATCAAAAGGTAATTTTTTTCTGCTACAAAATTTAGACAATAAAACTATTGCGCAATAGTTTTTATAGTCCTCTTGATAGACTCTTACAGGCGATTTCCGTGCCGGAATGCTCCGCAAACGTGAATCGCCCCTACGACTCCTACCCTAACCAATAAGACTTTTTCAGCAAACCCTATTTAGAATTATCTTTTTTTGGTGCTTCTAAAAAAAGCACTGAATATTATTCTCAGTGCTAACAGAAAAAATCTTATATATATACAGGTAAAACTCAGAAACTAAACATCATAACTTCTTGCTTCAAGAGCTTCTGGATTATCCTCACAATAAATATCAAAAGCAGTTTTATCAAGTTTTTCTGCCTTTTGATGAGAAACTTCAGCTTGTAACTCTTCTACAATATCCCATGCTGCGGCACATTCTCTAGAAGTAACACCTTTTTCTGCACAAATACTTCTTGCTTCTTCAATAGCTACCTCTATTCTCTTTTCAAGTAGCACAGATTTTGGTTTTTCCACAAAATCACTCTTGCTTAAAATATCTGTAATTGAAATAATACCAAGCAATTTATCTTTAATAACAGGTGCTCGACGTATACCTGTTTGAGCAAATAACCTTGCGACATATTCTACACCTAAATCTGGGTTAACAACAATACAAGGCTTAGTCATAATTTCATACACTCGTACTTGTTTTGGATCTTTCCCATAGGCAGCAACCTTATAAACAATATCTGTCTCTGTAATAATTCCATAAGCATCTTGTTCGTGACGACGTTCTACAATTAGAGCACGCAAAGATAAGTCATTCATCTTTTTTGCAGCATCAGCTATTGTTGCTGAACCCCGAATTGTCTCTACATTTGTGGTCATAATATCTTGAGCTTGCATCATCTTGACTTTTCCTCAATAATATGTATTTAGTTATTGATACTTCAGCTACTAAATATTAGGTAGCTTTGCTATTAATTAAGAATAGAATAGAATAGTTACTTAGTCTACAAATTTGTCAAATCAAATAATATAAGCATTCAGCCATCGAGTATTAGCTGTCAGCTATTAACTATCAACTTAGTTGAGAAATCAAGCCAAAATTAAAAGTTAATCTAAAAAGCATATTACCTAATATTTCTTAACTGTTTCGCTGCGCGACATGAAAAGCGCAGCTCCTCCGCAGGAGGCTAACTGTTAACGAAGTTCCTCCGGAGGAGGCTAACTGAAATGACCTCATGCTTACTAAGAAACGCTATATAACTATTTTTATAACTACAAGGTTTAGGCAGAGACACTGTATACAGAGTTCAAAAACTATAACGTTATAGATATGTAGTGTTTAGGACTCAAAAATGCGTAATTCCTGAATTAGCAACATAGTTTAATATTTTTTGACTAATCTTGCTCAGTAATATTTGGAAAACCCTTAAAAGTCAATTTCCAACTAGAACTATTTTCTGTATTTAAAGAAAGTTCATCAATAATATTTCCCAAATCTTTTTGTAATTTTTGAGTTAGAGTAATGGGAAAATCGAAATCTATTCCCTGACTTTTTACTAGAGTTGCCAAATCAGCAAAATTAACTTTCTGAGTAGTTCGTTCTACAGATGATAATTTAAAAGTCGAAGTTTCAGAAATATTCTGCGCCTGCATAGCTAATTTTATCCGTTCAAGTATATGAGAAATTTCTGAATCTAACAATTTCCATTCATGTAAAACTTTTTGATATCTGTGAGTCAATTCATCTAAATTATCAGTAGCAGGTTCAGAATTATTTTGCTGAATTAAGTCTAACAAAGCCAAGTGTACTTGAGCTAAGTAAACCGGGTCCATTTTTGCATATTCTAGTTGTTTTTCTGTGAGTGGGCGTTGTCCCCAATCACTTCCTTGTACTTCTTTATCTATATTTTTAAAATTAGTTAATTTTTCAGCTAATGTTTTTAGTTTGAAGTTAGATACTGGCAAAATATAATAAGGTGATTTTTTAGCTATTTCCCAAGTACAAGTAATATTTTTAGCTTGATTTTTACCCAAAAATTTAATGTCGTACTTAGCATTGTGAAATACCTTTTCAATATCAGGATTAACCATAATTTTGTCGATAAAAAAGTTGGTTATATCGGGATTTTCTAAAACATCAAAAATATAAACATAGTCACCCAGAAAATCTTGAGATTCAGCTAATAATTGAATTAAAGATAGCCTAGGTTGACGAGTCTTATAATCAGCAACTTCTGTATCAATCCAAAGCAAATTAGCTGTAGTTAATTTCTCAATAGCTTGCTTAATATTATTAGTATCTGTTAAGTATAACATAGGATTTTATCAACATAAGTACGGGGATGATAAGGTTTCACGGAAGTTACTTATAGCATTTTAATAAATGTTTGCTACAAATAACTAGGGGATTTTTTAGGAATCAAGAGTTAGGAGTCAGGAGTCAGAATGAATACCTTTAATACCATTTTTTAGATCATAAATCATCTTTTTTGTCAAAGATAAATCTTCTGAAAAATGTTTTTATCTCCCTTACTACTCGTAACATTGTTTTTTCAAAAACGAAAATTAAGACCACTAAGATTAGCGCCACAAAGATTAATACCTTCTAGATTCGCACCTCTCAAATTAACACCAGATAAAACAGCGTCACTTAACTTCGCACCACATAAATTTGACTTAACTAAAAAAGAACCCTCTAGATTGCTTTTTGTCAAGTCAGCATTAACAAGTTGTGCCTTTCCCAATTTGACATATTTCATATTAGCCGAGTAGAGAAAAGCATCAGAAAAATTTGATTCATAGAGAAAAGCTTTAGTTAAATCTGCACAAGCCAAAGAAGAACTTTCTAAATTAATTTTTTCTAGGTGTACACTTTTTAAATTTACCCCGACTAAATTAGTTTTGCGAAAATCTCGTTCTCCTAGGTTATATCGACTCTTTAAATTCCTCCCCATTCATTTTGATCTCCTCGTGCAGTTCCCCATAATTTCTTATCGAAATTGTAAATATATTCTAATTATATTCGATTACAGTAGAATATTCGATTATAATAAATAAATTTTATGAATATTTGTTAATATAAAGAATCAAAAACGACACCTATTATAATTTAAAATTTTCAGTTAACAGCAACAATATTTTTAGGGAAAAGTTGTACCATCAGGCATAATCGCTCCTCTCATATCTGCATCTCGTAAATTAGTTTTATTAAGCTTTGCGTCAATCAAAACAGCTTTAACTAAAATTGCCCCTGTCAGATTTGACCAACTTAATTTAGCCCGAAATAAATTAGCCCCACTGAGATTAGCACCTCGTAAAGTAGTCCAACTAGCATTAGTAGTTCGTAGTTTTGCTCCACTTAAGTTTGCTTCACTCAAAGTAGCTCCAATAGTAGTAGATTTACTCAAATCAGCTTCACTGAGATTAGAACCACTTAACATAGCTCCACTCAGAATTCCATTTGTTAGGTTCACCTCTTCCAAAATTGATTCATTCATCAGAGCATTTGTTAAATTCGCAAACTCTAAGTTAGAACCACTTAAAGTAGATCGAATCAAATTAACACGAATCATTGTAGATTCACTCAAATTAGCTTCAGTCAAATTCGCCTGACTTAAATTAGCCTCCGTTAAATTAGCACCCCTTAAATCAGCTTCATTCAACTTAGCTTCTCTAGCATTAGAACCCCGGAGATTAGCTCCACTCAAATTAGCATTAGTCAAGTCAGTTTTCACCATACTTGTTCCAATCAAATTCGCTTCACTCAAATTCGTTCCATTTAGAAAAGCATCCCCCAAACTCACCTCTCTGAAATTAACTCCACTGAGGTTAGCATCCTTCAATATCACATTACGGAGGTTTGCCCTAGTAAAATTAGCATTACTTAAATCAGCTCCGGTTAAATCAATTCCTACCAAGGTAATACCTTTAAAATTTCTTTCCCCTGCTGCATATTGCTTAAGAAGTTCCTCAGCCTCCATTTGCTCTGCCTCAAACTATTTTCTATTTTATATTTTATATTTAAAGCAGGACATTATAGCGCCATGCGCAAGTCAGAAGTCAGAAGTAATCCCTGACTGAGTTTGAGCATTTATAGCGCTGTGCGCAGGCAACAGGCAAGAGGCAACAAGGGGAATAAATTGCCGATAATATAAGACTTTGAGCTGCTTTGGCCCTTCCTGCAATTTGTAAATATACCAGCGCTCATTGCTATATAAATGTCCCTGCCCTATTTGCATAGTGCTATACAACCCAGAATCTGCACTTCAAAACGTAGTATAAAAAATAAGGAGTTAGGAGGAAATGCCAGTTCTCAATCATCAGCCAATAAAGATGATTTACATAGTATAAATACTGGCATGTTTCCGGTTATTTATAATACTTTTAATCCTACAAATTGACGTGGGGAATGTGAGTAATAATCTTCAAAAATCAAAACTATGACCTCATTGATAAACTAAATAGCTTGCAAGACCGAAAGCCTTTTTCTTTTTCCAATAATAAATCTGAGGACTTGTATACATTTAATTTTTTTGGTCAAATTAAGATAGTAGAGTCAAAAAATACTATGCCAGAAAATAGAAGAAGCCAATTAGTGACTAAAGGGGTACAACGCGCTCCAAACCGAGCCATGCTCAGAGCCGTAGGTTTTGAAGATTCAGACTTTACCAAACCAATTATTGGGGTTGCCAATGCCTATAGCACTATTACTCCCTGCAACATGGGTATTAATGATTTGGCCATGCGAGGCGTGACCGGAGTGAAAGAAGCTGGAGGAATGCCACAAATATTTGGCACAATTACCATTAGTGATGGTATTTCTATGGGTACTGAGGGTATGAAATATTCCCTCGTTTCTAGAGATGTAATTGCCGACTCCATCGAAACAGTTTGTAATGGCCAAACAATGGACGGAGTTCTAGCTATTGGTGGATGTGACAAAAATATGCCAGGTGCAATGATAGCGATCGCCCGCATGAACATCCCAGGCATATTTGTCTACGGTGGTACTATTAAACCAGGCAACTATAACGGCGAAGACTTAACCGTAGTTAGTGCTTTTGAAGCAGTAGGAAAATACAGCGCTGGAAAAATTGACGAAGCAGAATTAACAGCAATAGAACGTAGAGCTTGTCCTGGTGCTGGTTCCTGTGGAGGAATGTTTACTGCAAATACCATGTCTTCAGCTTTTGAAGCAATGGGAATGAGCTTAATGTACTCATCAACAATGGCTGCCGAAGATGCAGAAAAAGCAGATAGCACAGAAAAATCAGCTCATGTATTAGTAGAAGCTATTCGTCAACAAATTTTACCTCGTCAAATTATTACTCGCAAAGCCATCGAAAATGCAATTTCAGTCATCATGGCTGTAGGGGGTTCCACTAATGCAGTATTACATTTCTTGGCAATAGCTCATGCTGCCGAAGTGGAATTATCTATTGATGATTTTGAAACAATTAGAGCAAGAGTACCTGTATTGTGTGACCTTAAACCAAGTGGCAGATACGTTACTACAAATTTGCATCAAGCAGGTGGCATTCCTCTAGTAATGAAAATGCTCCTAGAACATGACTTACTCCACGGAGATGCCTTAACTATAACTGGTAAAACTATTGCGGAACAGTTAGCGGATATACCCTCGGAACCACCTGCAAACCAAGATGTGATTCGCCCTTGGGATAATCCTATGTATGCTCAAGGACACTTGGCTATTTTAAAAGGGAATATGGCAACAGAGGGAGCCGTTGCTAAAATTACGGGAGTTAAGAACCCAGAAATAACAGGTCCAGCAAGAGTATTTGAGTCAGAGGAAGCTTGCTTAGAAGCAATATTAGCAGGTAAAATTCAAGCAGGAGATATTATCATAGTTCGTTATGAAGGTCCGAAAGGTGGACCAGGAATGCGAGAAATGTTAGCACCAACTTCCGCTATTATTGGTGCTGGTTTAGGAGATAAAGTAGGATTGATTACTGACGGTAGATTTTCTGGTGGTACTTACGGTATGGTAGTTGGTCATGTAGCTCCAGAAGCAGCAGTAGGTGGAGCGATCGCTCTAATCAAAGAAGGAGACATGATTACTATTGATGCTCATAAGCGTTTACTGCAGTTAAATATTTCCGATGAGGAACTAGAAAAGCGTCGTCAAGTATGGCAACCACCAACACCCCGATATACTAGAGGTGTATTAGCTAAGTATGCTAAGTTAGTTTCCTCTAGTAGTGTTGGAGCAGTAACTGACGCTGGATTGGATTAAAATTTAGGGCGTTGCTGAAGTGTAGGTATGATTTTCGTTCTTAGAGAGTAAGGAGTAGTTATAATCTAGTAAAAGGGCGTGAAGATTTGTAATTCATATCTAGATGATGCAACGCTAAATTTAGTTAATTAGTTAATAGTGATCAAGTTTCAGTTCGATAGTAGTGGTTATTGACCGACAAATTCTGGGAGTTATGAGTAAAATTAAATAAAGCTACTGTAGACATTCTTAGTTTCAGCTTATATAACTTGAAGCTAAGGATGTTACTTGCTTTGGTTATAAACCGAATCAGGGCAATTTTAAGTAATACCATTTTGATAAAAGAATGTTACAAATAATTAGGTGAATGGCAGAAGTCATCAGAAGTCAGAATTCAAAAGGCAGAAGTTGTTTTTGTAACGAGTATAGCGTGTTAATTATTCATACTTTTTTACTTCTCCCTTACTCCCCTACTCCCTACTCCCTATTCCCTACTCCCTATAGTTATGAATTATTCTCAACCTCCTCGTAATCCTCAAACTATCTTGGGTAGTATTACCCAGGTGGTAAAAACTATTCATGCTGGTGTCAACTTTTCTCGACTGGCACTGAGACCTAATGCCAAAGTACCTGAACTCTGGATACAGGAAGCAGAAGCTACTACAACTAAAAAATATCCTCTTTTAGGCGATCGCTATTTACTCGGACGCTCTTCCCAAGCTTGTGATATTGTCATTCGTAATCCCCTAATTAGCAAAATTCATCTATCTGTCTCACGAGACTCAACAGCAGCTCACGCCACTTATGTCATAAAAGATGAAAACTCTGCTAATGGTCTCTACAATGGAAAAAAACAGATTTCTAGTCTTCCTTTACGTCATGGCGATCTATTAACTTTAGGGCCACCTGCATTAGCTGATGCTGTTAAAATTCGGTATATCCATCCTCCTGCATGGTACATTCAAGTCCTTCGTTATAGTTTCTTTGGCATTTCTGGATTTACTGCTTTAGTGAGTTTAATCATTCTACTTGAATGGACAAAATTTCAGGTAGACCCCCTACCTAACCCAATTACTGGCCCAGTAGTCATTTATGCTCGTGATGGAAAAACACCTCTACGTCCAGCTTATAGAACATCTCATTATGAATTAGGACGCATCTCTAAATTTTCTAAATATTTACCAGATGCAGTTATTGCTTCTGAGGATAGTCGCTTTTATTGGCATCTTGGTGTAGATCCGATCGGAATTGCTAGAGCAATATTAATAAATTTAAGGTCAGATAGTATACGCGAGGGAGGCAGTACAGTTACTCAACAATTAGCAAGGAGTATATTTAGGGATTATGTAGGGACCGAGGACTCTGCAGGTAGAAAATTACGAGAAGCTTTTGTCGCTCTTAAATTAGAAGCTTTTTACAATAAAAATGAGATTTTATTAGCATATCTAAATAAGGTTTATTTAGGATTAGACTTATATGGATTTGAAGATGCTTCGAGATTTTATTTTGGTAAAAGTGCAGCAGATTTAAACTTATCAGAAGCAGCAACATTAGTAGGAATTTTACCAGCACCCAATAGTTTTAATCCAGTACAAAATTATGAAAAAGCTGTACAACAAAGAGATGGAGTAATTTATCGAATGCTCAGTTTGGGTATGATTAACCAACAAGAAGCAGATAGAGCTAGGCGATCGCGCATAGAAATTAATCCTAAAGCTATAGAAATTATCCAAGGTACATTAGCACCTTATTATTATAGTCATGTATTTAGTGAACTAGAAGATTTATTAGGAGAAGACTTAGCCAGAGAAGGAAATTTTGTTGTTCAAACAGCTTTAAACCCAGAAATTCAAACCCATGCAGAAACAACTTTGCAAGATAGCATTAATAACGTTGGTTCTTATTCTAGCTTTTCTCAAGGAGCTATAGTTACAATAGATTCTAGGAATGGGGAAGTTATAGCTCTGACTGGAGGTGCAGATTACAAAAAAAGTCAGTTTAACCGAGCGACTCAAGCACAACGTCAACCAGGTTCCACTTTTAAAGTCTTTGCTTATGCTGCTGCCATAGAAAGAGGGATATCACCAACAAAATTATATTCTTGTGATTCCCTAAGATGGATGGGGCAAACTTACGAAGGTTGTCAACGCAGTAACGGTAATACAAATATGTATAATGGTTTAGCACTTTCTGAGAATGTGGTAGCTTTACGAGTCGCTCAACAGGTAGGTTTAGATAGAGTGCTAAGAATGGCAAGGCGTTTAGGAATTCAGTCTAAGTTAAATGCTGTGCCTGGGTTGATTTTAGGTCAAAGTGAAGTTAATGTCTTAGAAATAACAGGTGCTTACGGGGTATTTGCTAATCGTGGAGTAGCTAATAAACCCCATACTATTAGGAAGATTATAGATAGTAGTGATTGTCGCGATCGCAATAATATTTACACTTGTCGTTGCATTTATTCCTACGATCCAGATCCAAATTGTGAAAACCCCCAGGGAGATATTCAAGCTAACAAACCTATTTTGCAACCATACATAGCAGATAGAATGACTCAAATGCTCCAAGGAGTTGTGCAATTTGGTACAGGTGGTAGTGCTAATGTAGGATTAGGAGAAGCAGGTAAAACTGGTACTACTAATAGAGCAGTAGACTTATGGTTTATTGGATATATTCCCAACCAAAGTATGGTTACAGGAATTTGGTTAGGAAATGATGATAACTCTCCTACTTATGGCAGTAGTAGTCAAGCTGCTCAGTTATGGGGAAGTTATATGAAAAAAGTTGTAGGAGAGTAATAATATCAAATAATGTTTATTCACTAAGGCAAAAAATTAGATTTACTCCACAAAAGTAATGAATAAAATCGCTGAATCATCACTATTCAAAATCATAACTAATCCAGAGTACATTGAAATTATTAGCACCACTACTGAAGAGAGAGTATGTTTTCCCTCTAATTGGCTTAAGTTCAATATTTTTGGGAAAAAAGCTCATGATTCAGAGGTCTGGGTTGATGGAAGTTATGAAAATAACACTCCTGTTTTGACACCTCTAGAAGTTTCTATAGAGAAAGCCCAAATTAGCCAACAAGAAAAAGATGGCGATCAACTTGTCGTTTGTTGGGAGGATGGAAGCGAACAGAAGTACCCTCTTGACTGGCTATGGAATACTGCTATAAATCCAGATTCCATTGATAGTTTATCGCGAGTTCCCTGGAATAGTGCTAAAAATTTACAATCTTTTGATTACTCTAAAGTTATGTCTTCTAAAGATAGTAGTCATTTGAGAGAATGCCTGAAATATTTCCTAATTCATGGATTAGTCTATGTAAATAATGTGCCACCTGAAAAAACATCTATCAAGAGTTTAGCAGAGCGTATTTCTATTATTCAAAATACTCATCTTGAAGATATTTATGCTCTTAAAGTCAAAAAAAATCCTACTAATTTTGCAGAAATTAGTGGTGATGTTAGTTTGCACAACGACTTAGTTTATAAACAACAACCACCTGCTGTACAACTCGTACATATTCTGAAGCAAGCAACAGAAGGCGGAGAGAATCTTTTTGTCGATGGTTTAAACATAGTCAGACAATTGAACCAAGAACATATAGACTTATTACGCACTACACCAGTGAATTTCGTTAATAAAACTCAATCAATACATTATAGATGTGTAAAGCCGATCTTAGTTTTCGATCTGCTCAACCATTTTCAGGAAATCCATTTCAACAAGGATAAAACAATTTTTCCGGTTCATATATCAAATAAATTTTATTATGCTTACAAGCATCTAGAAGAGCTACTAGAAGATTCAGAAAATTGCGATTATTCATTTCTAATTCCTGAAAATAATATCGTAATTTATAATAATTTAAGGATTTTACACGGACGTAAAAAGTTCACAGATACGAATCGTTACTATTTGAGTTGCTATGTCTACGAAGCTGAACTAAAAAGTTTATACAGACTTCTTGTAAGTCAATAGACATCTTTAAAGATAAAAAAATAAACGGGACTTATGCAAAACTACCAGATTTAGTAGGGGTGTTTCATTTTACGGAGCAAAACGGCCGTTTGGTTCTAAAAATATAAAAAATTTAATCACAGTAAAAATTATGTCTATAATTTCAATTATTGATCCAACTCAGTCTTATGCCTTTGCTGACTATTTTAAATTAAACTCTGAACCTGACGAAATTCTATCCTATTTTGGCTATGGATATGAATCGCGATCGCTTATTGTGGGAATTTTAGAAGCATGAAAAAGGAATATCTGAAATGGGAGGAAGATGCTCCCACTACTGTTTATCCTAATAAACATAGTGACAATTATTTATATTAGGGATATAGCAATTTTTTTTCTTGATATCTAAAAATATTGCTACCTTTTGGGAATAGGTTGGGAGGCAATGGTTAATGAGTAAAAGTTTCAGAGTTTATATAAAATCTGGATAATTACTATATCCAAGTTATTGCGACTGAAAAGGAGTGGAGGGAAGCAATTTCAAGAGTTTATGAGATTGCTTCCTATCGTCGCAATGACAAAACTTTTCAACTGGATTCTATAGCAATCCTAAATAGTTTACTGGGAATTAAAAAGTAAATAAAAAAGTTTAAACCGTCACATTTTCCCTGTTTCTAGTTAACTTTTCCCTAAAAAGCAGTAATATTTTTGCCACGAATAAAATAGGATTGGTAAATATCATATCAAATCCGGTAGTATCGCTATAAAAAAAAGCGTAGAAACCGGGTTTGTTTTAAATGCCCCGCTGTAAAACATCTACCTCCGACAAACCCGGTTTATTATAACACTCCGAAGCCACCGGATGTGATATTATTTCTAGTTTTTGAATTGTGACAACATAAGCACAGATTGCTATAATTTTTATTATCCATTATTAATTAAAATACAGCCTTTTCTTGCAGGTAAATCTAAATCTAATTGACTAGCTTTATTTTCCCTTTGCCAAGATATTTCACAACTACCATAAACAATTTTATTGGGTTGAGATTTCAGCTTACTAATACTAACATTAACTTTTGCTGCTTCCGTACCAATATTAACACCGACAATAATTTCTTCATCCCCTAAAATACGAGCAAATACATAAACATTTCCCTCGGCAAACAAGACTTCATAATTACCAGTACGCAAAGCAGAATATTGATTTCTAATAGCAATTAACTGTTTATGATATTCCAGAACTTGATTATCCCATTCTTCATGATTAGGAAAACCACGACGAGAGTCAGGATCTAACTTCCCTGGTAAACCTACTTCATCACCATAATAAATACTAGGTGCGCCAGGAAAAGTCATCAATAATAAAGTAGCTAGTTCAACACTTACTTTATCGCCTTGAGCAATACTCAAAACTCTAGCTGTATCGTGACTATCTAATAAATTGAGTTGAGTTAATTGAATTTCCCAAGGATATAGTTGTAATAACTCCTGCATTTTTTGACCATATTCAACAGCAGATATAGCTGGATAAGCTTCATAGTCACGGTCTTTCACTTGCTCAAGATCTACGCGATCGCCTGCGGTAAAAGCAATAGTTGGACCAGTAAATAAATAATTCATCACCCCATCAAACTGAGTACCATCCAACCATTGCACGCAGTCACTCCAAACTTCACCCACAATATATGCTTCTGGGTTAATAGCTTTGACGCGATCGCGAAATTCTTGCCAAAACCCAGGAGTCCTCACCTCAAACGGTACATCCAACCGCCAACCATCAATGCCAAATTCTAACCAATATTCTCCAATTTCCATAATATATTCTTTCACTTCCGGGTTATCGTGATTGAATACAGGTAAAGCACGGTTGCCTATCCATCCCACATAATTAGCAGGTAAACTACCATCATAAGCAGACAGAGGCCAATCTTCTATTTTGAACCAATGTAACCAGGGAGAATGAGGACCGTTTTCCAAGATATCGTTGAAGAAATAGAAACCCCGACTAGCATGGTTGAAAACTCCGTCAAGAACAATTTTAATGTTGCGATCGTGAGCAGCATCTATTAATACCCTTAAAGCTTCATTGCCTCCTAAAATTGGATCGACTCGATAATAGTCATGGGTATGATAGCGGTGGTTACAAGTTGATTGGAAAATTGGGGTGAAATAAATAGCAGTGATACCAAGTTCCTGAAGATAGTCAAGTTTTTCGATGACACCCCAGAGGTTTCCTCCTTTGTAACCTTGAGGAGTAGGGGGTTCATCCCAAGCCTCGAGGGTGCTGGGATACCAACCTTTATCTATTCCTTTTCTGGTTTCGGTGGGTGGTTGACTTTTAGCAAAACGGTCTGGAAAAATTTGGTAAAATACAGCGTGTTTTACCCATTCTGGTGTTTGAATCTGCATAGATAATTTTCTCTTTTTAGGAAGTCACTATTATTTTGACAGGAAATTTGTCTCAAAGTGTCACAAATTCAATCAAGTAATATTAAAATTTGTCACAATTAATAGAAAATTAGGTGTTGCTGAATAAATGGTAGTGCGTCAAGGGAGCGTGAGAAGTGTGGGAAGTGTGGGAAGTAATTCCAAAAGTAGGAGGAATAATTGTAGCTGTATCTTTAAATTGTGCAACTCTGCCAGCGGTACTAATTTTTTAGTCTATTTGGCTGAAAAATTTGCACTTTTTTCGCTCCCATGTGGGTACTTAACCTTTATATATCATTGCTTTGAGATTAGATTGACCAGCCATACTTAGTTATCCCAAACTTTGCTGATGCACTACCGAATAAATTTATGATATTACAGGAGTCAGGACTCAGGACTCAGGACTCAGGACTCAGCAGCTAGAAAGGAAATTTTTCCGCACCACTTAGAGGGGAAATTCGGTCTGATTTACAGATTATAAATTTAGGAATTTCATACCGTGTTTCAGCAACGCCCAAAATTAATTATGGATAAAGGTTAAAGTTGTACAAAATACATACATTTGAAAAATTATCTCCTAACTAACAATACAGAGACTCTCAAGACTTTTGAATTTTGACTTAATAAACAGCGATCGCTTCCCTATGACAAATTATTTCCTAAATTAACAATACAGAACCCCTCAAAACTTTTGAATTTTGAATTTTGAATTTTGAATTTTGACTTAATAAACAGCGATCGCCAACCCATAACCAAAATTTAACCTGAATATATCTAAATATCTAACCCCTTGCCAATGATCCCTAACCGTTGGACACTTAGAATGTGAATATTGTTGGCAGTGAGGTTCAACCGTGAAAAACGTACTAAGTATAATTCTAGGCGGTGGCGCAGGCACCCGCCTCTATCCATTAACAAAACTGCGGGCCAAACCAGCAGTGCCCCTAGCAGGGAAATATCGTTTAATAGACATTCCCATCAGTAATTGCATCAACTCAGATATCCAGAAAATATATGTTATGACGCAATTCAACTCCGCTTCTCTCAACCGTCATATTACTCGTGCCTATAATTTCCCTGGTTTTAGTGAAGGTTTTGTCGAAGTTCTCGCAGCTCAACAAACTAAAGATAATCCAGAGTGGTTCCAAGGAACAGCCGATGCTGTCCGTAAATATATTTGGTTATTTAAAGAGTGGGATGTTGATTACTACCTAATTCTCTCCGGAGACCATCTCTATCGTATGGACTACCGAGAGTTTGTCCAACGCCATATTGAGACAAAGGCAGATATTACTCTTTCTGTTTTGCCTATTGATGAAGCACGAGCTTCTGATTTTGGTTTAATGAAAATCAATGACTCAGGTCGGATCATTGAATTTAGCGAAAAACCTAAAGGGGACGATCTAAAAATTATGGCAGTGGATACCTCTGTTTTAGGAGTTAGTCCAGAAGTAGCTAAAGAACAACCCTACATTGCTTCTATGGGGATTTATGTCTTTAATAAAGATGTGATGGTCAAATTATTGGAAGAATCCCAAGAGCCAGATTTTGGTAAGCAAATTCTACCTAATTCGGCCAAAGACTACAATGTTCAAGCCTACCCATTTGAAGGTTACTGGGAAGATATCGGAACTATTCGGTCATTCTATGAAGCTAATTTGGCTTTGACACAACAGCCTCAGCCTCCCTTTAGCTTCTATGATGAAAAAGCTCCTATCTATACTCGCTCCCGTTACTTACCTCCAAGCAAACTTTTGGACTGCCAGATTACAGAGTCAATTGTTGGAGAAGGTTGTATTCTTAAACAATGCCGGATTGACCATTGTGTTTTAGGTGTACGCTCTCGTATAGAGGCTGACTCTATAATTGAAGACTCTCTGCTGATGGGTTGCGATTTCTATGAACCTTTTGCCGAACGTCAATCTGGCTTAAATCAAGGTCAAGTCCCATTGGGTATTGGTGCTGGAACGACAATTCGTGGGGCAATTATTGATAAAAATGCCCGTATTGGTCGCCATGTCCAAATAATCAATAAGGAAAGGATAGAAGAAGCCCAACGTGAGGAAGAAGGGTTCATTATTCGCAGTGGTATAGTTGTTGTCTTGAAAAATGCTATTATCCCAGATGGGACAATAATTTAGTAAATGTTTAGTATTAGTAGTTTAGTTGGTTAGTGGTTATTACTAAATACTGCTAATCACTAAATACTAATTGCTAATTTATGACCAGACTAATTATTCTGATCGGACTACCAGCTAGTGGCAAATCTACTCTAGCAAAGAAAATAGTTACTAGATATCCTCAGTGTCAATTAGTTTCTACTGATGCTATCCGTGGTCAATTATTTGGTGACGAAGCAATTCAGGGACCTTGGCTACAGGTGTGGCAGCAAGTACAGCAGCAGTTTCACAAAGCTGTCAGCCAAACATCTCTAGCTATATATGATGCTACTAATGCCCAACGTCGGGGACGAAGAGAAGTGATTAACCTTGCTAGAGAAACTGGATTTAGCCACATAACTGGTATATTGCTTGACAAATCATTAGAATTATGCTTGGAAAGAAATAAACAACGAAAGCGTCAAGTGCCAGAAGAAGTAATAATGAAAATGTACCGCCAGTTAATAGATGCTCCACCAAGTTGTGAAGAAGGATTGGATGAACTAAAACGAATTACTAGATAATTAGGGAGTAGGGAGTAGGGAGTAGGGAGTAGGGAGAAAGAATTGATGAATTAAGAGTGGGATAATTGATGTTATTTTCTGGCGTTGGCGATGGGTCGCTATGATTTTAAAGTCTAGAAACGAGGTTTGTCTTAGATGCCGATGCCTTACTGATATCTTTATTCAATAAACCTATTTTCTTATAAAACCAGAGTGATTATTTTATAGCTTGATTCACCAACGCCTATTTCTTTCCTATTATTGGAGATGTCTAGTAGTTAAGAACCAGAAATTTTTTCGACATAAAAATTATTTTGCCTTGATCTATCAATGATTTGAGAATTAATCACTATATCAATAAATATTCATCATTATTTATTAGCAAAAAATTATCTTTACTTAGACTAAATTAAAAGCACTTTTACAAAATTGAGTACGGCAATTGCCATTAGTATTTCAGGAAAAACCGAACTTGACTAAATGTTAATCTTTGATAACTTGTAAAGAAAGAAGTCAACTTTAATATCAAGTATGCTTGATTACTCACCAAATCTAAGGGGATAGTTTTTAGATAAAAAGTGTTTTAAACCTCAATATATAGCTAGATTGAAACATATTTATATCTGAGAAAGTATAACTATTGCACCCCAGTCATAAATATTACAGATTGCCTAGTAAACTATAATAATCTTACCAATATAATGTTTTTCAATCAGTTAAAACTAGAGTGTCATTTTTTCTACTACTAAAAACTATCTTATTACTTTCCACTTTTGTCGATATTGACTACAGATAATCTTTCACATATTTAACTTTATGTTCATCTCTCAAATCTCAATCCCAGCTTATTACTAAACTTAAAAATAATCATATATTAACATTAAGTAGTTGCTCAAAAATATAATATTAATATAAGGAGGATAATAAATGGCTAAAACTGATTTTAAAGATTATTACTCAATCTTAGGTTTAAGTAAAAGTGCTAGTTCAGAAGAAATAAAAAAAGCTTATCGTAAATTAGCTCGGAAATATCACCCAGATATGAACCCTGGCGATCGCAAAGCAGAAGCTAGTTTTAAAGAAGTTAACGAAGCTTATGAAGTTTTATCAGATCCAGAAAAACGCAAAAAATATGACCAATTTGGTCAATATTGGAAACAGGTAGGCTCTAGTGGTGGCGGATGGCCTGGTGGAACAAGTGGTAGTACCGTAGATTTTAGTGGATTTGACTTTAGTCAGTACGCTAGCTTTGACGATTTTATCAATACCTTATTGGGACGTAGTGGTAGTCCTGGTAGTAGTAATGCTGGTGGACGACGAACTTACACCTACAAAACAAATACAGGTTGGCCAGGCGGGTTTGGTAGTGGATTTGATGGTGCTTCTGGTTTTGATGGCCGTAAGTCGGCAACTTCTCTAAATTTAGAAGCTGACATTACTCTTACTTTTGCAGAAGCTTTTCAGGGAACACAAAAGCGTGTGGGTGGTGGTGAAGTTTCAATTCCCCCTGGAGTTAAATCGGGAAGTAAAATTAGGGTTAAGGGTAGAGGTCAATTAGACCCATATACTCAGCAGAGGGGAGATTTGTACTTAAAGGTAGAAATTCAGTCCCATTCTTTCTATCAGTTTGAGGGAGATAATTTATTGTGTGAAGTACCAATAACTCCCGATGAAGCTGTATTGGGTACGTCTATTGAAGTGCCAACTCCCGATGGCATAGTCAATGTGAATGTTCCTGCTGGAATTCGTTCTGGTCAGTCTTTGCGATTACGGGGTAAGGGATGGCCTAAACCAAAATCAGAGGAACGTACTGACCAGTTAGTAAGAATTATTATTACTGCTCCCAAAAATATTAGTTCTTTAGAAAAAGAATGCTATGAAAAAATTAAAGCTAATCGTACTTTTGACCCTCGCAGTCATTTAAAAAATCTATCTCTTTAGTAAAGGGAGTAGGGAGTAGGGAGTAGTGAGTAACAATAGAGTACAAAAATTGGGATAATTTATTTTTTGCTACTCCTTTAGTTAAGTTAATAGCGTCAAACCATTCTCACGTCAAAAGTTCTGAAATTGACTTTTGAAATTCTCTATAAATATAGCAATCTTAAAATAGGTTGTAACATTATTATTGTAGGAGTTTGGTATCTTAACCCAAGGGAAAATGGGATTTGGATACCAAACCCCTACAGTTTTTTTCGCAAACCATTATGATTTTTCTGGCATTGTAGAAACCGGGTTTGTATTAGATACCTTATGATATTGACATCTTTCTCCAACAAACCCGGTTTCTTGTAACATCAGAGCGATTATTCATAGCTCGATTCACCAACGCAGAATTGCTAATATATCTATTCTTTTTGACATTATTATCTAAAGAAATAACAACATGAAAAAAAAGAAAAAAATATATCAAAATTTAGCTATTACTATAACCGTAATATTAAATTCATTATTATCTAGTCCTGCCCAAGCAGAATCATTTGACAACTTATTAAAAAGTTCATTAACTCCAGCAGAGGTAGAAGTACATAATATTATGGGTGATAAACAAGCATTAGAAACAGCTCGTAATGCTTGTAGTTCCCTGCAAAAAGGTAGTTCTGTTCAAGAATTTGCAGCTCAGGCAGCTATATCACTACTTCAGTTAGGTTTAACACAAGAACAATTACAAACGGCAGCTCTTTATACAGGTAAGGTAATAGCTACAGGTGTAACTTCTTTTTGCCCAGAACATAAATCAAAGTTACAAGAATTGCAACTATAGTCTAAATCAAAAGATTGGTTAGCCATTTTGCTTCTCCCTTTATTATTACTTCTTCCTTTTTCTTTCTTCTTCCCTCTTTTTTCTTCATTCTTACTTAATAGATATCTCCAAAAATAAAAAATGAAATTAATTCAAGATATGAAATCAACAATTTTATTCCCTATTCCCTATTTCCTATTCCCTGACTTCTGCAAGAAGTCTAATAACTAGAAAAAACTCCCCTTTCTCTGAGTTGCTGCATAAAATACTCTTCCAGACTAACCCTTTCTATATTCATAGTCATTAGTGTCGCTTTCATTAGTCCTAGACTAACTAAAAATTCTTGAGGATCTCCCTGTAAATGACCTTGCCAAAAATTATTCTCAAATTCTAAATCTGGTATCCATTGTTTAAGTATTTCCAGATTACCACTTTTACCCTTAACATAATAGGTTTCATTTGTACCTAATATGTCATCCAAAGTACCGATACAAATTAATTCTCCTTCTGCAAGAATAGCTATCCTATCGCAAATTTTCTCCACATCTGATAAAACATGACTATTAAAAAAAATAGTCTTTCCTTGTTCTTTAAGCGAGACAATAATTTCTCTGATTTGATAACGCCCCATTGGATCTAAACCAGACATAGGTTCATCTAAAAACACTAACTCTGGGTCGTTAATTAAAGCTTGCGCCATACCAACTCTTTGCAACATCCCTTTAGAATATTGACGTAGTTGCTTTCTAATAGCCGTTGATTTAGATAATCCCACTAAGTCAAGTAATTCTGGAATTCTTTGTTTTTGTATTGACGTTGGTATTTGAAATAATCCTGCTACAAACTCCAAAAATTCCCAGCCAGTTAAGTAGTCATAAAAATAAGGATTTTCTGGTAAATAGCCAATTTTTTCTTTAACTGAGCGATCGCCTATTGGTTGCCCTAACAACATTCCCGCTCCAGATGTAGGGCGAACAATTCCTAATAAAGTTTTAAGTAGGGTAGTTTTACCTGCACCATTCTGTCCTAAAAGTCCAAAAGTTTCTCCTTGATAAACTGTTAAATTACAGTTTCTTAGAGATTCTATTTTTTGATTCATCCAAAAGCCAGTGCGGTAGAATTTACCTAAATTAGAAGTTTCTATCACTGGCAATTTTTCTGGTGCTTTCTCTTCAATGGGAAAATTGACAGCATATTCCATAAAAATTCAGTTTATATATTTAATGTCTTATTTTTTAGCATAAACTCAGTAGGGACTTTCCATTATAAAGTCTATAAAGTCTCTATAGAGTCTACCGAAATGAAGACTGCTGTAGAGTTAGTAAACTTTTCCACAAAAAAAAAGCTCCCCAAATGGAGAGCTTTTTTTAATTAATCAATCAGTTAAGAATTAACCCTTGATAGCAGGAGCTTCAACAGAAGCTAAATCTAGAGGGAAGTTGTGAGCGTTACGCTCGTGCATTACTTCCATTCCTAAGTTAGCGCGGTTGATGATGTCTGCCCAAGTATTTACCACACGACCACTAGAATCGATGATGGACTGGTTGAAGTTGAAACCGTTCAAGTTGAAGGCCATTGTGCTGATTCCTAATGCTGTGAACCAGATGCCTACTACTGGCCATGCACCCAAGAAGAAGTGCAAGGAACGGCTGTTGTTGAATGAAGCA
>JBCDJM010000096.1:0-24837 GCA_038747755.1 Cyanobacteria bacterium P01_H01_bin.35 | reverse complement strand
TCCTATTTCATTCGTGAAAAGCTAGAAATGGTATACTCTAAGAGACTGTTTGTTTGAGCTGGTTACACATCGTCAAACCTTTGATTTTCCCAAAATTTTCATGTATGGCTACTTTTCATAAATCATTTAGGATTGCTATATAAGATTCTAATTTATTAACTTTCATAAAAAACTTCTATAGTCACTGAATGTTTTTTTAGATTATAAATAGAGGTCCAACTTTGGTAGTCAACCTTCTCTTTAAATTGTTGATATTTATGTTCTGGTAGGAGTTATGCAAAAAATTCGGCGATCGGGATTTTAAAATTCCTTCCCTGTCGCTCGCAATGACGAAAACCCGCTTGTGCTGGGTAAGTCCTAATAAATTTTAAAAAAATTTTTGGGGAGGCTTTAGCTGAAAGTCTATATAATTAGGAACTTATATCAAGTAACATTAATTAAGCGGAATGTAGGGACGTTGCATGCAACGTCCCTACGAGATTTGGGGAAAGATTGTTTATTACAGTTATTTAATGAGAAATGATATTAGTCCAAAAAAACTGCCCTATGTTCACTTACCTTAATACCAGATAGGAAGTTTGGAGACCAAACCCCCACATACTTAAAATTTCTACACAAATTATAGCAATTTTCACTTAGGTAAACCACAGTAGGGACGTTCCATGAAACTTCCCTACAATGGTTTTTTTCTTAGGAGTTTATTCCATCTTTCTGAAAATTCCTATAAATTTTATATAGAATTTACTATTTCAGAATAATGGTTCTACAATATCAAAATATCCCGAAGTAGTAAGCTAATACGCATTTTAAATGGGTATTAGTAAGTCAAAATTCATGCTTTCAAAAGTCAAAATTAAAAAGTTTTTTTTCTTAACTAGGCATATAACAAATATGTGGTTTAAATGCCTAACAGCTTAGGAATATTATTGTTATTTTTAAATGAAACTATTCCTCAGAACAAATATTGTGGAGTCTTCTGTAATTCAGGTCTTTCCTGAGCAACTACAGCCTTTTCTACAGGACAAACTTCCAGACAAATTCCGCAGTCAATACAGGTATCAAAATCAATCCAATACCAATCAGTTCCTTTAATATTTTTACCTGGTCCTGGATGAATACAAGCAACTGGGCAGGCATTAGCACAGTCAGCTATACCTTCGCAAGTATCAGTAACAATTGTATGTGGCATTTTCGTTTTTTTTGTTTAGTTAAAAGTAAGCATTAAACAGTAAGCTAACAGCTACCAGCTATTAGCTATAAGTTATTAACTCAATTATAGACTAATTTAGGGAAAGTACCCTCATCAACTTTTTCCTTCTTCTTCCTTCTTCCTTCAATTTAGCTTTGACAAAAATTCCTCATAAATTTGAGACTTAGAAGCAAAAACATAATTAGGAGTAGAAACTGTCAGATCTGTACCACCTACTTTTCTCAGATGGTTAATTGCTGATAATAACATATTTTGTTTAACCACAATTGTAACAGCGTACCAGTCATTTTTTTCTCCAGAATATACTTTAGCAATAGTCGGTCCTTGCAGACCAGAAATACCATTTAATTCACTTTTATACATGAGGCGATCGCCTATTTCATCTGGTGATTTTCCCTCTACATTGGCTGTGATTGAAACATATTTTTTCGACTCCATCTGTGCTTCTATTAACTCTAAAATAACCTTAGTTGTTTCCAACTTAATTTCACTTTCTTGTAACAACCTTTTATTACCAATTAAACAAGCTTGAGAGTTGAGAAGTGTACCTCCTTCAATTTGCTTTAAACGATTTTCTCTAAGAGTTGTACCAGTGCTAGTTATATCGGCAATCATATCAGCATATCCCATGGTAGGTGCCGCTTCCATTGCACCTTGAACAGATACTAAAGAAAAATGTACAATTAATTTTTCGTAGAGCCATTTTTGGGTTAAATGATGATATTTAGTAGCAATTCTCAAATTTTTTCCTTTATCTCTAAATAATAGAGTTAACTCTGCTAAATCTTCTATAGAAGAAACATCTACCCAACTCTCAGGAACAGCTAAAACTAATTTACATTTACCATAACCTAACTTATTCCAAATTACTATTACATCATCATGAGATTGACTTTCTTCAGAAACCACATCATAACCTGTAATTCCTAAATCAACACTTCCTTCTTCTACCTTTGTAAAAATATCTGCTGCTCTTTGAAATAAAATTTTCACTTGTGGTAAAGCAGGAATATAACCAAAATATTGTCTGTCATTAGGTCTAGATACACGCAAGCCACAAGCTGACAATAATTCCATTGTTCCTTTTGCTAAAGCACCTTTACTAGGTAAGGCTATTCTTAAAATATTATCTTTTGTCATTTCATTTATCAGTTATTAGTTATCAGTATATTCTGCTAAATTAGGAGGCTATAAATTCAGTTATCAGTTATCAGTTATCAGTTATCAGTGTTTCCAGCTAAATTGCTAATTCCCCCTTTAAAGGTAATAAAGCTGAATGCTGACGGCTAAATGCTTATTCAATATTTCTAACTTGATTTGCTACTTCATTTAATTCTAAATTTTTTTGTTCCCCTGAATATAAATTTTGCAAAAGCACTTTATTTCCTTCTTTCTCAGCAGAATTTATAATAATTAAAAATGGAATATTCTGCTGATTTGCATACTCGATATTACTCTCAACATCTCTTCCTATCACATCAGTTTCTACTCGCACACCTAGCTGTCTTAATTTTTCAGCTACTTCTACAGAATCACCATAATATTCTGAACTAACAGCAACTACTAAAACTTCAACAAATTGATAATTATTTAAACTCAAATGATCTTTTTCTGCTAATTCCTTTCTCAGTTCTTCCATCACATAAGAAAAACCAGTCGCTGGAGTTTCTTGTTTACCTCCTAAACTGACAACCAAATCATCATATCTACCTCCACCACATAATTTTCTTTCTACTCCTAACTTACTGTCATAAATCTCAAAAACCATACCTGTATAATATTGAAGACCCCGACTAATTCCCAGGTCAAGACTAATACGATTTTTGTCAATATTAAAAGCTTCTAAACTTTGCAAAATATCTTGTAATTGTACCAATCCATAACCATCAATACTATAAGCTGAAAGCAGTTTTTCTGTTTCTTTGAATATGGCAAGTGGCTCTCCTTTTAGTTGACTCAATTCAGTCATAAAATCTAGTGCTTGATTTAATTGTTGAGTCTGGTCTTGATGTTTAATTTTCACTAACAAACGATCAACTACTTCTTCTGGTGCGCGAGTGCTTGTAAGTCCGATATTCATACTTTCCAGAAACTCAAAAATTGCTGTTCGTGCCTCGCTTTCTTCTAAACTTTGGAGAATATCTTTAAATTTTGTTGTTGTTGTATTTGTATCTACTTCTTGTTCAACAGAACTATCTTTTTTAAAGGTAGGATAAATTTCATAAAGTCGATTTTCTACTACCTCTTTTCCCTCTGTTCTTAAAGTTTCCATCTGAGTAAGTAGAAAACTACGCAGACGAGTATCTAACTGAAGATAGTCAAGAAAATTATTGAGTACCCCAACATGGCCGATAAATGTTTGATATTCAGTTAAACCTAGACGATCTAAACCTTGACAGGCCATAGAAATAACTTCCGCATCAGCGATCGCTCCCGTGGCCCCAATTAACTCTATTCCCATTTGGGTAAATTGCCGATATCTTTCTTTCTGGGGCTGTTCATAACGAAATACTGGCCCAGTATAATACAGTCGCATTGGCAGAGGCAGTTCTTGGAGATTGTCCAAATAAGCACGGACAACCGAGGCAGTGAATTCTGGTCTGAGACAAAGGCGACGGTTACGGTAAACAAAGTCGTAGAGACGAGAAATAATATCCTCACCAGATTTTTTTAGATAGAGTTCGGTATATTCTATAAGTGGGACATCTATTGGTCGATAGCCATAAGATTCAAAATTGTCACTCAGTGTACTTTTAATTTGTCGATCGATCTGGTAGCTGCTTGGGAGGATGTCGTTAACTCCTCTGACTCTTTCTACTTTTGTAGTTTGCATAGACAAAATATCAAAGATTGTGGTTTTATCATCGGAATTTTGACACAGATGTATCAGGGCACAATTATTTTATCTCTATCTGACAACAAAGCTTATACTAGATAGTCTTATTTCTCTGTTGTCAAGAAAATTTTATATTTTTTAATCTTTAGCCTTGGCAAGCGATCGCTATCCTAATACACTGATAGCTAATTTTTGTCTATATTCAAGAAAAAATAATTATGCCTTCAAACCTACCTAATAGCTGGTTTCGTGTTGCCAGAAGTGAAGATTTATCTGCCAAAGCAGTCATACCACTTCATTACTTTGGAAAAGACTTCGTACTATTTCGTACAGAAGATGGCAAACCTCATATTTTTGATGCCCACTGTCCCCACTTGGGCGCTCATCTTGCTCATGGAGGTAGAATCGAAGGCCAAACTCTGAGATGTCCTTACCACGGTTGGCTCTGGGATACAGATGGACAATGTGCTGCTATTCCTTATCCTGATAAAGCAAAACCCAAAGTCAAAATACAGAGTTGGCCTGTACTTGAGCTTAATGGTCTGATAATGATGTACCATCACCATCAAGGAAAACTGCCAGATTGGGAAATGCCTCAAATACCAGAACTAATTTCTCAAGAATGGACTCCCCTACGTTTAGTCCGTCGGTGGAAAGTCCGCACTACCCTTCAAGATTATATGGATAACAGTGTGGATGTCTCTCACTTATACAATTTGCACAGCCGTACTTTTAAAAGCGCTCATAGTCATGGTGTAGAAATAGACGGACCAATTTTAACTCATAGAATGTCTCAGAAATATAATTTATCTTCTTTAGCAGCAGGAAAATTAGTATTAGAAGATGGCTCGGTTACTACTATTTATTACGGACCTGCTTATGATGTAAGTTATTATTGGACGGAAGGAAAATTAAAGCTAGGTTTATTAACTATTTTTACAGGCACACCAATAGACAATGAATATCTTGATATTGCCATATTTTATAGTGTGAAAAAAGTTCTACCTTTTCCTTTAAGTTTGATTTTAAATAAGATGTTAAAACAGGATGTTTTAGAAACTTTTGAACAAGATGTTAGTATTTTAGAGAATAAAAAAGATATTCATAATCCACCTTTATATCAAAATGATGGTCCGGTGCGTCAGTCTCGAAATTGGGCGAGTCAATTCTACTCAGAAAATTTTCTGACATCAAAGACTTCAGTTCAAAAATAAAAGGTATTAGGCGATCAGGTAGCGATGCGTAGCACTATTGCCCCTCTACAGACTTTATCTAAAATCTAAAAACTATAACGCAATAGTTTAATTAATTCTCAACCAGAACAACTTAGACGATGCGATGTTGCTAAACTAAGGGATTAATCTTTGCAGAAAAGGTAAATCCCATCTTTTCCTTCCCCAATTCCAATGGGCACCCTATACAATGCCGACGATGCTACCCTCCCTACTTTATCTAAAATCTAAAAACTGTTGCGCAACAGTTGAATTAATTCTCAACCTAAACCAAACAATACTATTATCACGCTTGGTATAAATGGTATAGCGCTACGCATTAAGGTGTTTGACATTTCTAAATCCTAAAACCCTTTATTAGTCTACTATTCCCTATTCCCTATTCCCTATTCCCTAGCGCGTAGCGCTATATACAAAAGAGCCTGTATCAAAGATACAAGCTCTTACAAAAAAGTCTATAAGTATTCTCTATAAAATTAGAGAATATTATTCACTAATATTTTGCCAAAGATAACTATTTAATTTCTACCTTAGCTCCTGCTTCCTCTAATTGCTTCTTAATATCTTCAGCAGCTTCTTTAGTAATTCCTTCTTTTAGTGGCTTAGGTACAGATTCTACCAACTCTTTTGCTTCTTTCAGACCCAAATCTGTAATACCCCGAACTATTTTCAGAATAGCAATTTTCTTATCTGATGGAAACTCTGTAAGAATTGCATCAAATTCAGTTTGCTCTTCCTCTGGTTCTGCTGCTGCTGCTGCACCAGGCGCTCCTGGCATAGCCATAGGCATCATCATACCACCACCACCTGAAGCTGCAGTAACCCCAAAAGCATCTTCAATTTGTTTCACTAATTCAGATGCTTCTAGCAGAGAAAGTGACTTAAGTTGTTCTAGAATTTCGTCAGTTTTTGCAGACATTATTAATCTCCTATTTGTTGTTAATTTACAATTATTTGTTTGCGATAATTTTGACTATTTATTATCTGAACTTTAGTGATCAAATTGATAAAATATCAGTCAAAAAAATCACTTTGAAGAAGGAAGAATTCATTAATTGATCATGGATAATGGATAATTGATAATTACCTCTGGTTAAAACCATCAGATTGAATATCAGGAAATATCATTTCTTTTTTTCCCCTATCCAAGGGGAGACTTTAAACCAGAATTATTTAATTATTAATAATTAATAATTGGGTAAGAAGCAGGAAAAAAGAAAGCTTAAATTCCTTATAGAACCCATTTGGTATCTCTACCAAAATTCAATTAACTTTTTAGCAGGAGTCATCCTTACGAAAAAAAGGTTGAAAAATATAGCAATATACCTCATCTCCCCTACGCCTCTACTCCCCTACTCTCCTTGTTCTTCCTTTTCGGAAACTGCTTTCAGAACCCTACTTACAGTAGCTGGAACCTCATTAATACCAGTAGCAAGCTGAGTAGGTACAGCATTTAATGTACCAGCCAACTTACTAGCAATACTATTAATAGAACCAGCAATCTGAGCAATTAATTCCTCCTTAGAAGGTAGATCGGCGATCGCTTTGACTTGATCTTGAGTCAGCACTCGCCCTTCCATGACGCCACCCTTAAATTCTGTTTTCTTGGTGGCTTTTTGGAAGTCTTGGTATGCCTTAATGGCACCACCAATATCATCCTTCAAGAAAAGGAAAGCATTAGAACCTGCAAGTAACTGTTCCATAGGTTGCCAGTTACTGTCTTCTTTAACGGCAATTCCCATCAAAGTATTTTTAGTAACTGAACAAACACCACCTGTGGGTATTAGTCGCCGACGCAAGTCTGTAATCTCTGCAACAGATAGCCCTTGATAATCAATCACCAGGGTTAGTTGACTTTCACTCAAGTTTTGCTTGATATCTGCCAACATTTCCTGTTTTTGTTCTTTAGTTTTGCCCATTATGTATCACCTGCTTTATAAAACTGATACAATTTGTCACATAATCTGACAAATTGATGTTTACTTCCTGCTTCCACTGAGGCCGTCGGCGGTTACTCATCCACAGGCATTGACGGTCAAGCCCACCGCATTTATCAGATTCAAGCTCCTTGATAAATCAAAAGCCCCGGCAGATTTTGGTATCTACCAGGGCTAAGAATTATAAAATCCAAATCAAGCAATTAAATTAGGGTCTTTGACAAAACCCTGTATTGTTATCTTTGAATAATTAACTCTTGAACCTCGGCAGGAAATTAAGCGATTAGCACCTACTGTCTTCAGCTCTTTGATTTTGATTGTTTAGCTTGAAAAATCTAAATAAATTGAAATTAAGCTGCTTCCGTTAATTTTAGATCCCGCAAACTATTAACTTCAATTTCAATTGAAGGCCCCATCGTTGATGAGACAAAGACACTACGCCAGTAGCGACCTTTAGCACCAGAAGGACGGTTGCGGTCAATACACTCTTGTAGAGCTTTTAAGTTTATCAGTAAATCTTCTGCGGAAAAAGAAACTTTACCAAACATAACATGAACAATACCAGTTCGGTCTGCCCTAAATTCTAACTTACCTGCTTTAAATTCGTCAATTGCCTGTGCCAAGTCAAAAGTTACAGTACCGCCTTTGGGAGATGGCATTAAACCTCTCGGTCCTAGTAAACGACCTAGTTTAGCTACTTGAGGCATTACATCAGGTGTAGCGATTAACCTGTCAAAGTCCATCATACCTTTACTAATTTGTTCAATTAGCTCTTCTGAACCTGCTAAGTCTGCCCCTGCTGCTAGAGCTTCATTAACTTTTTCACCTTTGGCAATGACGGCAATTCTAATTGTTTGACCTGTTCCCTTGGGCAAAGCTACTGTAGTTCGTAATTGTTGGTCTGTATATTTAGGATCGATCCCTAAACGAATATGAGCTTCTGCTGCTTCTGGAAATTTTGCTGTGGCTGTTTCTTTTAAAAGTTGAAGTGCTTCTTGTGGTTCATAAGCTCGCTCTTCTACTTTCTTTCTCAGTTCTTGTAATCTACGAGAGACTTTTTTTGGCATTTAATCCTCCTGGGGTACTTAACGAAGTTCTACTTCTCCCCCTATAATTTTTTACTTTCAGTTTTACTTTTATTAGAAATTGAATTAATACGTCTCTGGTAAAAGTTTTAATTATGAGTCTGCTGATTAATTCTCAAATTATTTGCATATATAAGGGAAGTGCCTTTTTGGAGTCTTTAAAAAACTACCAGTTCAAGAGTCTAAAATTCTCATGCAGGTTATTATAAAGAGCATACTAAGGATTAAAAAATTGCTCCCCTATTGCTCTACTCCCTTGCTCCTCTACTTCTTAATCAGCGATCGTAATACCCATATTTCTTGCTGTACCTGCCACAATTTTCATTGCAGCTTCAACGTCATTAGCATTGAGGTCTGGCATTTTTGTTTGGGCAATTTCTTGGAGTTGAGCTTGTGTAATCGATCCTACCTTTGTCTTATGAGGTTCGCTTGAACCACGTTCTACCCCTGCTGCTTTTTTGATTAATACTGCTGCTGGCGGAGTCTTCAGAACAAAAGTAAAACTACGGTCTTCATAAACTGAGATTTCTACTGGTACTACCGTACCTGCTTGGTCTGCAGTTTTGGCGTTGTACTCTTTACAAAACGCCATAATATTCACACCATGCTGACCTAAAGCTGGACCAATAGGCGGAGAAGGGTTAGCCTTTCCTGCCGTAATAGCCAACTTAATCAGCGCCACGACTTTTTTTGCCATTAGTTATGTTTTTCTACCTGATTAAACTCTAATTCTACAGGCGTATCGCGTCCAAAAATGGATAATAGCGCCTTCAATTTACTTCTTTCTGGACTTACCTCAATTACATCACCTTCAAAGTCTTTAAATGGCCCGGAAAGTACCGTAATATGGTCTCCTTCTGCCACTGTTACTTTTAGCATAGGCTCTTGCTCTTGAGCTCGCTTAAAGATCCTCTCTACTTCTGAAGGACTTAGAGGTAATGGTTTAACATGACCGCGACCCCTTCCATAGCGACGCTTTTGTTCAGCCCCTACAAAGTTAATCACATTTGGGGTACTTTTGACAACCTGCCATGCTTCGTCATCAATTCTCCATTCTTTTTGTTCCTCATGCCAATTTAGCTTCATTTGTACTAAGACATAGCCAGGAAAAACTTTTTCTTCACTATGTTGACGACTACCATCTTTACGAAGCCTAATTGCAGGTATATGAGGAATCTCTATTTTCAATATTTTATCTGTAACATCAAGAGTTTGAATCCGCTGGGATAAATTAGCCTTAACCCGTTTTTCACAGCCAGAGGCCACTTGTACTGCATACCACCGCAGCTCTCCTTTTTTAAACTCTTTAGTTTCTTCTCCTCCTTGTTCTGATTGTTTTGTCTCTTGTGTTTCTTCTGAATATAAATTCATCCAAACACCACCCCGGCTGCCCAACTAAAGAACTCATCTACTAGGTAAATGATTGTTGCTGAGAGAATAACCATCAATAGTACAGCAACAGACTCACTTATAAGTTGTTCTCTGCTTGGCCATACTACTTTATCTAGTTCTCCTTTTGTTTCTTGGAAAAAAGTTACAGGACTAAAACTTTCCTTATTTTCTTGTACTTTTATATCCTCTTTTTTGGCCACAATAATTACTTTCTCCCTTAGTTTGTGATGTTATGTCATCACTCATGCTTATGCTATAACGGTAGCTGTCTCAACCTCATAGTTCAGGATCTGGTGCTTCAAAAGCCATCGACTAATCAAGGCTCTACAAGAAGCAACAATAAAGCCCACAGAATATCTTTCTGGCGGGTTAAAATTTCATTAGATACTGAAGCATGAATGTGCTAGTCTAAAGTTTTCTGACCCGTCCATTTGAAAGTTTCTGAGTGCTTCCCAGCAACTAACTAAGTTTATTGCTACAAAATATAAAGATTAAAAGTCCGGTTGTGCTTTAGATAGTATCAGCCTCAAAGACCGAACCTCTTTCCATTCTTAATGATTGCTTCAAAGACTGCAATTCTCAGCCCAACAACCTTATATATACTAGCAAATTTCAGGCATAAATGCAACAGTGATTTGTGTTTATCCATTCGCCCTTTTGTACTCTCCTTTCAAAGCCAAGATGATCATTCTACTAATTTATAAAGAGTCCCTTAGCAGAAGATATAAGTTTGATTTGAGTCACCTCAGCATCTTAGAGGAAAGGAAAAAGTATTTTTAACTTAGTCATTCAGCGCGCCCTGGAGGACTCGAACCCCCGACATCAGGTTTTGGAGACCTGCGTTCTACCAACTGAACTAAGAGCGCATAGTTGAGGCATTAGATTTTATCTAATCTACCTCGACAACTTTTGTTAGTGTAACATAACTTTTTATCAAGTAGCAGAGAATTTTTTAGATTCTTTTTGAAACTATAAAGGACGATCAAATCTTTGCTTCACACGAGTGGCCTTACCAACACGATCTCTCAAGTAGTAGAGTTTAGCTCTACGCACTTTACCGCGACGGATCAATTTAATACTAGCAATCCTAGGAGAATGGAGTAAAAATACCCGTTCTACCCCAACACCTTGAAAAACACGACGAACTGTAATAGTTTCGTTTATACCTCCATTCCGCATGGAAATAATGGTACCTTCGTAGGGTTGGACTCGTTCTTTTCCTCCTTCTATAATTTTGACTCCGATTTTTACAGTGTCACCTACATAAAGTTGGGGAATTTTCTTTTTCGAGCCTTGCTTAAACTTTTCTATTTCTTCAGCTTCAATCGAGGAAATTATTTCTTGCGCTTTCATCATACTTATTAAAACTCACAATCTATTATTATATATCAGGGAATAGAGAATAGGGAATAGGGAATAGGGGAAAAAGTATAAGTAGGTGGACAAAGTTATTTATATATAATATTTTTTGTTAATCCTTTCGATGGCTCTGTGACAGAGAAATCAAAAATGCACAATTAATTCTGTCCAGGTACTTAATCAGAGGTATTAAATCTTTACTATACCCCCCGCCGAACCACTTTGTCTTACCCGAGTTTGCACTTCCTTGTCTACTTTTCCCCAAGTCTACCAAGTCTTACTCTATTATCCTTTGCTTTATTGCCCACTCAACCAAGAGAAGAAAAAAATTCCTTTGAGCCAATCCTTCTATTGCAGAAGAGGTAATTATTAATTATTTAACCTTTGTCCACCTTGTCTAATAACTGATAACTAAATTGCGCTTTCTTACCCGCGCCCGTAGTTTTCCTCCAGCCATTAAAACAGGCTGGTTTCACACTTACCGAAAAATTAAGATGAATACTCAACCTTCAAATCAGGGAGCCGAAACTCCTCAATCAGCAGAAGAAGTCCTAAAGTTAGTGATTCAAGACTTGGATAGTTTTCGTCAAAATTTGACAAATCAGTTAGGCCAAGATGTAAACAGATTAAGAGTAGAGAAAGAACAGCTTAATGAGGATGTAAATAGATTACGGAAACAATATGAACAGTTACAATCTCAACAACTAGAATCTCTGTCTCAGCGACAAATAGCCCAGCAACAATTATGGCTCAAACAACTTGCCCAGGTATTGGCCAATAATTTACAACAACAGTTAGGCCAAAAAATTAGAGAGTTAAGGGAGAATGTTGACCCAGGATTACAACCAGGTGGTTTTCCAGTAGGAGAATTATCAGGATTACAACCAGGTGGTTTTCCCGGTGGAGAATTATCAATGAATAATCCTCCAGATAGCTATTATGAATCTGCTAATGAGTTGGGATATTCCTTGTCTGCTACTCTGAGCAGAACATTTGATACCCTAAAACAGGAGTTGGACAGTTACGAAAGTGACCTTTCTATGCAACTAAATAATATGCGTGGTATGGAACAGCAGTGTGAGGTCATTCTAGAAACTTTGGTGAGTCGTCTTCAAGCACAACTGGAAAACAATAATGTCGTTTCATCTGGAACTTATCAAAATGCTCAGTCTGGGTTTAGGAACTCAGTCAATACTACTTCTATAGAAACATCAACTCCTGTTGAGTCACCTGTTGAGTCCCCAGAAAAACAGCCTATATCTAAACCAGAATCTACTGCTAAACCTCAAAAGTCTGCTTCTCAAGTTCAGGTTGGTTTAATTTTGGCTTTTCTTTCAGCAGCAGCGTTATCTTTATTTAATGTTTGTATCAAGATTATTTTTAATACACCACCACAACCACATCAAATTTTTGGTGGTTTATTTTCAATGTCAGGATTAGTTAACCCTAATGTTGGTAATTCTTTATTAATTTTATTAATACGACTTATAGTAGTAATGTTATTGATGCCGATAGTAGCAACATTTCTCTATCCTGCTGTTTGGAGTGATATTGAACGTTTTATTAAATCCAAAGATTTTTCCTTATGGTGGAAGGTTATTGGTAGTGCTTTCTTTTTGTTTTTATCTCAGGTATTAATATATATTTCTATTGGTAATATACCTACTGGTATTGCCATTACAATTTTCTTTATTTATCCAATTATTACTGTTTTATTATCTTGGGTATTATTTGGCGATCGCCCTTCTCTAGTCAGAATTTTTGCGATGGTTATTATTGGTTTAGGAGCAATTTTAGTTTTTCCTAGTGGAGCTGGTAATTATTCACAAGGAGTTTTGGCTGGAGTAGGTGCTGGTATTACTTTTTCTGGATATGTTTTACTAACACAAATGTCTGCAGGAAAGCTTCATCCTATTCCATTTAGTTTAATTAATTTCGCTGGAATTTTTGTATTTTCTGCTTTAGGTTTAATGATACCTAAACCTATAGAATGGTCGGCTAATATAGATACTACTGTATGGTCTGGTTTAATTGTTGGTGGTATTTTTCTGGGGATTTTAACACTTTCTAGCTATGTATTAAATAGTTTTGCTATTAGATTTGCTGGAGCAGCAAGAGCATCTATTGTTGGTACTTTTGGTCCGGCTTTAACTGCTTTACTTGCCCTTTTTACTATTGGAGAAGTATTAGGAGTGAAAGAGGTTTTTGGCATAATATTGGTAATTACTGGTGTGGCTGCAATGAGTTTTGAAAGAATGTTTGGAGTGAAGCAAAAGGCTAGTTAAAAAAATTTGGTTACAAATATAATAAAGATAGTCAATCTATATTTTAAATAGAAGAATAATACTAATTACTAAAATCCATTTCTAGCTTATGTATAGAGCTATAGTTTTGAGCTACCAATGTTTTAATTTTTATAGCGCTACGCGCTAGGGAATAGGGAATAGGGAATAGTAAATTGTCAAAGAGTTTTCCTAGTGCAGGATGGCAGAAATAACTGACCAGTTACAAAATCCTAAAAGCCTTACTAACCAATACTTTTAACTTTTGACTTTTGACTTTTGACTTCCGCGTAGCGGCACTAGGTCATGCTGCGCAAACAGGATTTAGAAATGTCCTAACCTGAATGCGTAGGGCTATAACTTTTGACTTTTGACTTTTGACTTTTGACTTAAAAAATGTACGGTTTCCACGAACTAGCACTCAATGTTGTAGAGTGCTAAATTTTTATTTGGAAGCAATAGGAGAAATTATATGGCCAAAATTGTAGAATTTGATGATAAATCCAGACGCGCTCTAGAACGTGGAATCAATAGCCTAGCTGATGCGGTAAGAATCACTATGGGGCCAAAGGGTAGAAATGTATTATTAGAGAAAAAATTTGGCGCTCCCCAGATTGTTAATGATGGGATTACCGTAGCTAAGGATATTGAACTGGAAGACCCTCTAGAAAATACAGGCGCTAGATTAATCCAAGAAGTGGCATCTAAAACTAAAGATATTGCTGGAGATGGCACAACTACCGCTACAGTTTTAGCTCAATCTATGATTAAAGAAGGTCTCAAAAACGTAGCTGCTGGTGCGAACCCAGTAGCAGTGCGTAAAGGGATTGAGAAAACTGTTAATCAGTTAGTTCAAGAAATAGAAACAGTTGCTAAACCAGTAGAAGGAGAAGCGATCGCTCAAGTTGCCACAGTCTCCGCAGGTGGTGATGCAGAGGTAGGGAAGATGATTTCTGAAGCAATGGATAAAGTTACCAAGGATGGGGTAATTACCGTTGAAGAATCTAAGTCTCTTTCTACAGAATTAGAAGTTGTGGAAGGGATGCAAATTGACCGTGGTTATCTTTCCCCTTATTTTGTGACTGACCAAGAGCGGTTGGTTGTGGATTTTGAAAATGCTCGAATCTTAATCACTGATAAGAAAATCTCTTCTATTCAAGATTTAGTAGCGGTACTGGAAAAAGTTGCTCGTGCTGGTCAATCTTTATTAATTATTGCTGAGGATATTGAAGGGGAAGCTTTAGCTACTTTGGTGGTGAATAAAGCACGGGGTGTACTAAATGTTGCTGCTGTGAAAGCTCCTGGTTTTGGCGATCGCCGTAAAGCTATGCTTCAAGATATTGCTATTCTTACAGGTGGTCAACTCATCTCAGAAGAGGTTGGTCTGAGCCTAGAGATGGCAGACTTAGATATGATGGGTGTTGGTCGCCAAATTTCTATTAATAAAGACAACACCACTATTGTTGCTGGTGGGGATACAGCAGAAGAAGTGAAAAAGCGAATCAGTCAAATTCGTAAACAGTATGAAGAAAGTGACTCTGATTATGACAAGGAAAAATTACAAGAGCGCATCGCTAAATTAGCTGGTGGGGTAGCAGTAATTAAAGTTGGTGCTGCGACAGAAACCGAACTCAAAGACCGCAAGTTACGCATTGAGGATGCTTTGAATGCGACAAAAGCTGCTGTAGAAGAAGGTATTGTACCTGGTGGTGGTACTACTTTAATTCACTTGTCTACTAAGGTTGATGAGCTAAAAGGTAGCTTAACAGAAGAAGAGCAAATTGGTGCTGATATTGTGAAGCGTGCTTTAGAAGCACCTTTGCGTCAAATTGCTGATAATTCTGGTGCAGAAGGTTCGGTAGTTGTAGAGAAAGTACGTTCCACTGATTTTAGTGTTGGTTACAATGCTTTAACTGGCGAATACGAAGATATGATTGCTGCTGGTATTCTCGATCCGGCGATGGTGGTACGTTCCGCGTTGCAAAATGCAGGTTCGATCGCTGGTATGGTATTAACTACTGAAGCTGTGGTTGTTGAGAAACCTGAGAAGAAAGGTGCTGCGCCTGATATGGATGGCGGTATGGGCGGCATGGGCGGCATGGGCGGTATGGGTGGCATGGGTGGCATGGGAATGCCTGGCATGGGAATGATGTAATTTCTAGCCATCAGCCATCAGCCATCAGCTATCAGCTCAAGTCCAAACTATTGTTTGTAAAGGATTTTAATTTTATTAATGTCCTATTACTTTTCTATAGTGCTATATAGAACCCATTTGGTATCTTTTCTTGAATTGGTTATACTAAGTAGCGATATAGCTGCCGCTAGGCTCCGCCAACGCCAATTACTATAACCAAGAATTGGATAAATGCCATATTCAAGCAGTTTGACAGATCGAGAATGGGTTCTAATTGAGCCATTGTTGCCAAAAAAGAAGAATTTTTGCTAATATTATAGCAGAAGATTTAAGGAAATAAAAATTATCTCAGAAAAGTAGGGACGTTGCATGCAACGTCCCTACAGGGTTATCATTTTTTAATAAGGAATAAAAATTATGTCAGGACTACAATAATTAAGAAAAAAAGCTCTGAATTTCTCGGTTAGCGATCGCCTCTCCTTACTTATATAAAATCCGGTTGAACAGTCGTCCGCAGCGATGATAGGAAGCAATCTCATATCAAATCCGCTTGCGAATGAGAATAAGGTTCTATTATCAGTATTGGCAAAAACTCCTAGTTTGGTATGGGTTTGGTGAGTAAACCCCCTACAATATTGAATTGTACCGATACTACTGGATTTGATATCTTATGTTTAGGAGATTGCTTCCTTCCACGGAGTGTAAGTCGCAATGACCCAGGCTATAGTAATTATCCGGGTTCTATATTAAGGTAATTACTGATTCTTTGAATGAAGTGTGTAGGTTGGGTTGACGTAGGGAAACCCAACAAGTGTCAGGAAAGCAGAAGGGAAGAAAAGGTAATTACGGGATCAAGTTTGCGATCGCTGATTATAATGAAAAAATTTATTTGCCAGATAACGTCGAGCGCCTAACGCACTCTAAAATCTGCTGTTTCGAGTACAGGGGTACTTTCTAGAAGTGCAAATTGCCCCCCATTACCCAAACCAGTTGCATTACCATTTTGATTATAGAACAATGCACCACTGTTAGAGTTGTAAGTAATTAGTGCGCCGCTAGTTGCAGCTGCTGCATCAGTAGTAACCACTTCAAATTCACTGGCATCAATACCACTATCAATAGCACTCAACGCTGTAAACGTTCTCGTGTTAAGTAGAATTAAATCTTCTCCTGAAGTAAAGTCTACGATGGTATCGACACCTATTTCTGTTGAAAATGCTGTATTAGTGTTGAAGATGAATAAGTCGCGACTAACGCCACCAGTCATAGTATCTGGACCTAAACCTCCATTCAGTCGATCGCGCCCTGGACGGCCTTCTAATATGTCCGCACCATTACCACCAAGCATAATATCGTTACCAGGACCACCGATTAAAACATCATCGCCATCAACTCCCATCAGGCGATCGTTACCAATACCACCAAGAATCGTGTCATTGCCCTCACCGCCATTTATGCGATCATTCCCCCGGTTGCCCAGAACTTCATCGTTACCTGTACCGCCCCGCAGTGTATCGTTTCCTCCAAGCCCGCTGATATTATCATTGCCTCCTAAACCGTTGATAATATTGTTCTCAGCACCTTCTGATAATTCATCATCGTCATTTGTACCATTAATAGGTGGAACAGACAGATTTCCTTGTTGAATTTCTATCGCTCCAGAATTAGTAAATACAACATTCTTAAACTTAGTATCACCAGGGGAGGTTTTAACCAGAGTGCCATTATTGTTAAATTGTTCGGCATCCGAAAATGATTCACCATTGTAAGTAGCGGTATTTGCGATATTGAATGTGCCATTATTGTTAAAAATGGCTCCATTATTAGCAGAAATATTTCCTGTACCCAACCAGTTAGTAGTACCGTTATTATCAATGGTACGCTCGGAGATGGTTTGGGTAGTATTCCCAGTAATATTCAGAGTACCTGTCGCGCCAATAGTTGTACTGCCAACACCGCTTTGAGTACCACCACTCCAGTCAAAAGTACCTGTTGTCGTAAAATTTCCGGGACCATTGATAGTACCATTAGTCTGCTCAAAGTTGATTGCGTTGATAGTGTCATTAGCGGTATCACCTACTGTTAATCTACCTCCAGATAGTCTGGGAAATCCACTACCTGTAAAAGCAGTACCATGATTTAGGGTATGCGTACCACTGTCAAACTGTATCGTAGTATTCCTGATTGTATGGAATGTACCACTGCTACTGCCATTACCAAAAACAATTGAACCTGTCTGAGCATCTACAGTACCAGTGTTGTTAAAGACATTATTCTCAAAATCACTAGCACCCGGACTTAATGTTTTGGTAACAGTACCACTATTGTTGAAAGTGGAGCCATCTTCGTTATCACCCAAAAATGATTCAGAGTTCTGAATATCGAAGTTGCCAATGTTATTGAAAGTAGCACCATCTTGAGCTGAGAGATTTCCCGTATCTGCCCAAGTAATAGTGCTTTCGTTATTGAAGGTGCGTTGAGCAAGAGTCTTGGTATCTGTACCGTTAATATTAGCAGTTGTACCAGCCTCGATAGTTGTAGTACCTGTACCTGCTTGAGAGCCACCACTCCAAATGAAACTGCTGCTTTGAGGTGTTTCTCCTGGTGCTGGTGTTGGAACTGCTACTCGGAAGTTGCCTGTACCACCGAGAGTACCACCAGTTTGTTCAAAGTTAGCTACTTGGAAGTTGCCTGTACCACCGAGCGTACCACCAGTTTGTTCAAAGTTAGGTATAGCTATTTCTGAGTTAGCAGCAGTTTCTACGTTGAGATTACCATCTGTAAGCTGAACTAAACCTTGCCCGGTAAAGGTTGTACCCTCATTAAGAGTATTGGAGCCACCGTCAAACTTTACTATGGTAGTGTCGGCAGTATTGAATGTACCAGTGCTGCTGCCGCTTCCATCTCCAACAATTAGAGTACCTGTCTGTACATCTACTGTACCAGTGTTGTTAAAGGTATTATTCTCAAAGTCAGTAGCACCTGGATCTGCTGATTTAGTTACGGTGCCCGTGTTGTTGAAAGTGGAGCCATCTTCGTTATCACCTAAAAATGATTGAGAGTTCTGAATATCGAAGTTGCCAATGTTATTGAAAGTAGCACCATCTTGAGCTGAGATATTTCCCGTATCTGTCCAAGCAATAGTGCTTTCGTTATTGAAGGTGCGTTGAGCAAGAGTCTTCGTATCTGTACCGTTAATATTAGCAGTCGTACCAGCCTCAATAGTCGTAGTACCTGTACCTGCCTGAACGCCACCACTCCAAGTGAAGCTACTGGTTTGAGGGGTTTCTCCTGGTGCTGGTGTGGGAGCTGCTACTCGGAAGTTGCCAGTACCATTGATAGCACCACCAGTTTGCTCAAAGTTAGCTATAGCTATTTCTGAGTTAGCATCAGTTTCTACGTTGATACTACCACCTGTAAGCTGAACTAAACCTTGCCCGGTAAAGGTTGTACCCTCATTAAGATTGTGAGCATTACTAGGCTCTCCTCTAAATTCTAGAATGGCTCCATCAGCAATATTATACGTACCAGTGCTGCTGCCCCCTCTATCTTGAACAGTCAGAGTACCTGTCTGTACATCAACTGTACCAGTGTTGTTAAAGATATTCTGAAAATTAGTAGCACCTGTATCTACTGATTTAGTTACAGTACCACTATTATTAAAACCAGCAGGAAAGGTCCCGGAGTTTTGAATATTGAATGTACCACTATTATTGAAAACACCAATTACACTCTGGATCAAGCCACCCGTCCAATTAACAGTGCCTTGGTTATTTAAGGTACGATTAAGGATAAGTCCTATACTGGTATTACTCATATTACCGATCGCGCCCGCAGCTAGAGTGGTACTACCCCCACCCTCTTGAGTTCCACCCGTCCAATTTAAATTCTCAGTAATATTGAGGCTACCACTGCCAGTCAAAGTACTGAACATACCAGAGCCTTCTTGGGTAAAGTTAGCGATGTTGATAGGTGTAGCTGGTGAAGTTTGTACAGCAATAGTACCAGTAGATAGTTTGACTAATCCTGTGCCAGTGAAGGTAGTTCCTGGATTGAGAACCAGAGTCCCTGTCATTAAATTGCTTCTAACACCATAAGCAACTTCCAGAGTTGTTCCCTCAGCTACATTAAAAGTTCCACTGTTAATACCACCTCCTGTATTAAAAGGAGCGGAAGAAAGGCTAATACTACCTGTCTGAATATCTAGTATCCCGCTATTATCAAACCTCTGCTGGAAAGTTGCAGTTCCATTATCTGCTGACTTAGTTACTGTACCTGTGTTGTTGAAGTTGACATTAAGTGTATGGGAGCCTTGGATATCAAACTGACCAGAGTTATTGAAAGTTCCAAGAGAACCGAACGTAGAAGATGTACCTACACCACTTGTCAAAGTGGCACTACCAGCGTTGTTGATAGTTGTATCTAACCTTTTGACAGTTGTACCACTAATATTAAGAGTACCTGCTTCTGGAATATTGATACTGCCGTTACCCGATAAATTGTCGAACGCTCCACCCGTCCAATTTAGTGTTGTAACATCTAGTTGGCTTGAGTTAAAAAGACTAACCCCGCCGCTTAAGTTTAGTGTAGCGATTGTTGTATTTGTGTCTATAATTACAGAAGAACCGTTTATAGTAACATTATCTGCTGCTGTAGGAACGGTATTAGTATCCCAGTTAGCAGCATCATTCCATAATCTGCCATCACCATTCCCAGTCCATAAGATATCTGCCATTTGAGCCTCCAAGATTGAATTAGTTCACAAATTAGTTCAAAAAATATCTTTAATAACCTAGGCTAACATATATCTCTAACAACCGCAAAATTCCGGAGGTTCCTATCAATTTTTGGTAGTGCATCAAGAAAGTGTGGGAATGGTAATATAACTATTGTCCCTAAATACTTTGAATTCTTATGGAATGTCCTCTATGTGGCCATCATAAAACTCATAAGCATGGAAAAACTAGCAAAGGAAGTCAACGATATTATTGTCCTGAATGCTTGCAAACTTTCAGTGACACCTTCGACACTCTCTACTATCGGAGACAACTTCAACCTAAACACGCTGCGGATGGTTTTACAGGCTCATGTTGAGGGTAGTAGTTTAAGAGGAATTAGTCGCACGGTCAATCTTGCTTATAATACAGTAGTCAGTTTGGTGAGAGCTGCCTCTCAAAAAGGACAGATGATTCATAATGCTCATGTCCAAGATATTGAAACCTCACAAATCAGTAGTGATGAGTTTTGGTCATTCGTCCAAAAAAACAAAAACACTGTCAGGCAAATGAAATGACAGAAGGTGACTGTTGGATAGGCATGACTCAAGCCTCATCGAGTGGATTAATTTTGAGTGCTAGAGTAGGTAAACATACTGACCAGTTTATTGAAGAATTAATCGTCAACACAGAAGGGAAAACTAGCTGTAAACAATGGCATACAGATGATTGGGGAGGGTATGAACGAGTTCTACCCCTAGAAGTACAGCACATAATTGGTAAAGACCAAACCCAGCAATTAGAGCGAACGAACGGAATTGTCAGACAGCAGATAGGTAGGTGGCATCGCCGACATGCGGAAGTTTGGTAAGGTCTGGCAGCAAACAGAAGTAACAGTTAGGTTAGCGTTGGCGGAGCCTAGCGGCAGCTATATCGCCTACTTCAATTGGATTTGGGTTCATACTCGCAAAGAAAATACTGCTGCACAAAGAGCTGGGTTGGCGTTCGCGGAGCGTTGCTTCAGCAGTATCGCTCCTTGGAGTTGGAACGACCTAATTACTTATCCCACACTTTGCTGATGCACTACCCAATTTTTTTTGCCTCCGAAAATTAAGTTTAATGTTACAAAACTCTAATTATAAGGAACAAGCAATAAGAAATAGGCAACATAAAACAAGAAATAGGCAACAACTAAAAGAGATTTGTAGCCAACATTTATCAAACTGCTATAAGGTATATAAAACAAGATTTATATCAAAATAATTTGAAGGAATAAAAATTATGTAAGAACTACAAAAATTAAGAAAAAAGCTCTGAATTTATCGGTAAGCGATCGCCTGTTGTTACTCAAGGCAATTCCAGATTCAACCTTTAGTAAAAAAATATTTAAAATCTTGAGTCAAATATGTACTATAATATTTAGATAAAAGCAATTTAAAGGAATAAAAGTTATGTCTGAACTACAAGAATTAAGAAAAAAAGCTCTGAATTTATCGGTAAGCGATCGCCTGTTATTACTCCAGGCAATTACAAATTCTTTGATCCGAGAACTTCGCCCTCGTCCACAGTTACCTCCTGATTTTGTAGACAGGATGATTGGGATAGGAAAAACAGATAGTCCATCTCCAAATGATGAGGAAGTTGAAGCAATGCTGGAAGAAAGTTTAGTGGATAAATACCTAAAATGAGAGTTTTAATAGACACAAATATTATTTTAGACGCTTTTCTAGAACGGGAAGCATTTGTTCAGGATGCAAAGATTTTATTAACAGCTATTCAATCTCAGCAAATAGAAGGATATGTCACAGCAACAACTTTAACTAACATTTTCTATATTGTTAGAAAACAAACTAAAAGTGTTGAACGAGCAAGAGAAGCAGTTGCTATGACATTAGAATTAATGGAAATTTGCGACGTTAATCGTAATATTTTAGAAACTGCTTTTGCTTCTAATTTGAGAGACTTTGAAGATGCAGTCCAGTTAGCTTGTGCTTATGCTGAGAATGTTGATGCTATTGTTACTCGCAATGCTGATGATTTTGGTGGTGCAAATCTGTCTATTTTGTCAGTTCAACAGTTATTTGAACAGATGAATAATAATGGATAAAAACATCAAAAACCCACGTTTAAATTTGCCAACGTGGGGAAAAGATGATTTCTCAATTATCTTACGCAGAAACCGGGTTGATCGACAAAAATTTATGATTTTCACAACAATAATTATGGCAATAAACCCGGTTTCTTGTTTGGAGATTACTTTTGAATTTTGACTTTTGATTTGACTACTACTGCAATCTTTCTTTTAAATGGTCTCCTACCCGCAAAGCATTAGCAATAATTGTTAAAGCAGGAGCTACAGCAGAACTAGATGGGAAAAAACTGCTATCTACAACATATAAATTATCTACATCGTGGGTGCGACAGTTAATATCTAAAACCGATGTTTTCGGGTCTTCCCCAAACCTACAACTACCACACTGGTTTGCTACAACTTCAATGGGTGCTTCTCCACGAGGATAAACATTGCCTCCTGCTTTGGCAAACACAGAATTTCCCACCGCTTTATCTACTGCTCTTAATACGTCTATCCAGCGATAAACTAGGCGATCGTGTGCTTCAAGATTATTGGGAGTGTAATGGAAGAAAAGTTTTTTTTCTTTCAATTCAATTCGGTTGTTGGGGTCTGGCAATACTTCAGTATACGCCCACCAACCCATAGAACGTTTCGCTAACTGATCGATCCCAAGTCCAGGCACTCCTTTCGCTAGTACAGAAAAAACTGGTGGTGACTCGGCAAAAGTGATATCTTGCAGTATCCCGCCAGTATTTTCAATATGACCCATGGGATAGGGAAAATCTTCATGTCCCCAGTAAAAATCATTTACGCTAACGCTTCTGAGAAACTTTCCAGAGTTAGGTTTTGGACTAGGTTGCACTACAGCAGTCATTAAGTGTTTCATCAAGTTGCGTCCAACTTGGTCGGAACTGTTAGCTAAACCATGAGGATGTTTTTCGTTAGCAGAACGTAATAGTAAAGCTGCTGAGTTAACCGCACCACAAGCAAGTACAATAATATTTCCAAAGAATAGAAATGATTCTTCACCTATTTCTACTTCTACTGCTTTGACAGTATTGCCAGAAGAATTGGTGTGCAAGCAGATTACTTTTGCAGAAGTTTTGATGGTGACGTTGGCAGAATTGAGCAATGGCTCAATGCCAAATACTTCAGAATCTCCTGTAGGGTCATCTTCCTGGCGAGTTAGAGTTAATGGTAGTGTTTCTGGATGTAGACCTTGTTCGGCGATCGCTTCTACAACTTTTTGAATTTCTGGATCGTGGTCAACTGCAGGATAAGGATATTCTGCACTGTGAACAGGTTCGGTTGGATCTTTACCATTTTGACCATGAACCATATAAAGTTGTTCTGCTTCTGTGTAATAAGGTTCAAAGTCCTTGTATTTGAGACACCACTCTGGTGAAACGCCTTCTTGATGTTTTACTTCTTCAAAATCTTTCTCTCGCATCCTCAAGAGTCCAGCAGCATATATTTTGGTATTGCCACCAATAGCATAATTTGTTTGAGGAGAAAATGGTTCGCCTGCGCTGTCATACCACTTTTCGGGGACACGATAAAGTTCTTTTTTAAAGATATCGACGTTGGCTCTATTTTGAATTTCTAGGGGCATAAAATCACCCCTTTCTAAGATTAATATCTTTTTTCCAGTAGCAGCAAGTTTTTTGGCTAAAGTACCTCCACCTGCTCCTGTACCGACAATAATTACATCGTAATTTTGGTCATCAATAATCATTTTATTCTTCCTTATAATATTTTTTTGAAGTGTATTGAAGTAATAATTTAGAATTTAGAATTTAGAAGTCAGAAATAATCTCTGACTAAGTTTTGGAGTAGGTCTCTTTGTGAACATTATATTTTCTTGTGCACAAAAAATTTATTCTGACTCCTAACTCCTGACTCCTAACTCCTGAATTCCTAATTATTTTACTGCCAAATATAGAGAAGGATAAACAAAATAATCCAAATCACGTCAACAAAATGCCAAAATAGAGAAGTAGCATTAATGCCAAAGTGACCGTTATCGTAGTTGCCAGGAATAAAAGAGCGACCTAACATAATTCCTTGCAATAAAATACCTGTGATAACGTGCAGACCGTGAAAACCTGTCAATAAATAGAAAGTTCCGCCGAATACTCCTGTAGTGAAACCAAACTCTAAACCATTCCATTCAATTCCTTGACCTACTACAAAGTAGGTTCCCATTGCCATTGTGGCAAACAGAAATATCCGAAACCAAGTCAAGTTATTTTTTTCTAAAGCTTTTTCAGCGAAATAGATCACGAAACTACTGGAAACTAGAATCACTGTATTAATAGCAGGTTCCCTAACTTCCAAACCAGAAACACCTTCTGGCAACCAGTGGGCAGATGTAGTTTTATAAACAATATATCCAGCAAAGAAACTCAAGAAAATCACACTTTCCGAAAGTAGGAAAACAATAAACCCAAACATACTATTGCCTTCTTCGTCGTGAGTATGTTCGGCAGCAACTGCTGAATGCACAGTTTCCTGAACTTGTTCTGAAGTAACTATACTATCCATAATAAAATTTTCCTCTTTTGAAGTAACTAGATGATTA
>JBCDJM010000095.1:0-24875 GCA_038747755.1 Cyanobacteria bacterium P01_H01_bin.35 | reverse complement strand
TAATAATTAAATAATTCGGCTTTAAAGCCTACCCTTGGATAGGGAAAAAAAGTGCTAGGATATTTCCTTATCTTCAATTCCCGTGCCGTTTTAATCAGAGGTAATTATCAATTATCCATTATCCATTAATGAACAAGTGGCCTCAAACCTCAAACCTTCATAAAGATATAGTTAAAATAAAAATATAAAGTCTATATACCCTAGTGAAAACCAGGATTCAGACAATATCATATAACCTCTATAAAGTCAATAAAATAAATATTAGTGTCATACTCAACCCAGAACAGCCCAGAGCTGGATCTGAAGACCTTATTTCCATTTGAACTAGACAACTTCCAGAAAGAGGCGATCGCTGCCCTGAACGCTGGAAAATCAGTAGTTGTTTGTGCCCCTACAGGCTCAGGCAAAACCCTAATTGGAGAATACGCCATCTATCGTGCCTTAAGTCGTGGACGACGAGTATTCTATACCACACCCCTAAAGGCCCTGTCCAACCAGAAATTACGGGACTTTCGCCACCAATTTGGACCCGAAATGGTAGGGCTAGTCACAGGAGATACCTCTGTCAACCGGGAAGCACCGATACTGGTAATGACCACAGAAATCTTCCGCAATATGCTTTACGGTACTCCCATTGGAGAAATAGGTACATCCCTAGAGAGAGTAGATGCAGTAGTTCTAGACGAATGCCACTATATGAACGATCGGCAACGAGGTACAGTTTGGGAAGAATCAATAATTTACTGCCCACCAGAAATCCAAATATTAGCCCTCTCCGCCACAGTAGCCAATAGTGACCAGCTCACAGATTGGATTGCCAGGGTGCATGGACAGACTGAACTAATCTACTCTGATTTTCGACCAGTTCCCCTGCAATTTAATTTCTCTAACAATAAAGGTTTATTTCCTCTACTTCATAACAATCAAAAAAGAATCAATCCCCAACTCAAACCTAAAAGTAGACAAACAGGCAGAGACAAAAGAGATAGACAACAAGAACCGACTTTATCAACAGTCTTATCTCAGCTCAAAGAGCGAGATATGTTACCAGCTATCTACTTTATATTCAGTCGTAGGGGATGCGCTCGTGCAGTAACAGATGTAGCACAAGTCAGTAATCTTACCTTGGTTAACGAAGCAGAAGCAGCCAGACTAGAAAAGCTAATTCAGGAATTTCTCAAGCGCAACCCAGAGCTAGCTAAGTCTCAACAGTTAGAACCTCTCACCAGAGGAATAGCAGCTCACCATGCTGGAATGTTACCAGTCTGGAAAGGATTAGTCGAAGAATTATTTCAGCAAGGTTTAATCAAAGTAGTATTTGCCACAGAAACCTTAGCGGCAGGAATAAATATGCCAGCTCGCACAACAGTTATTTCCAGTCTCTCCAAACGTACAGATGATGGACACAGACTACTCAGACCATCAGAATTTCTGCAAATGGCAGGTAGGGCAGGACGGCGAGGAATGGATTCTCAAGGTTATGTTGTAACTGTGCAAACCAGATTTGAGGGCGCTAAAGAGGCAGCTTATTTAGCAACTTCAGGAGCTGATCCGCTGGTAAGCCAGTTTACTCCTAGCTATGGTATGGTGCTGAATTTACTACAAACTCATACATTGGAGGAAGCAAAGGAGTTAGTAGAACGTAGTTTTGGTCAGTATTTGTCTACCCTATTTCTGATGCCAGAGCGGAAAGAGATTGAGCAAAAGCAAGAGGAGTTGACCTCTGTCGAAAATAAACTGGGAATTTATGAAGAAAAGGATTTTGTCAATCTCGAACAATTACTGGCAGGTTATGAGAAGTTACGGGAAAAAGGAAAAGAGGAAAAACGACTGCTGAAAATTTTGCAGAAACAGGCAGAAGAAACTCGGATTAGAGAAATGTCTTTATCTTTGTCTTTTGCCGTGTTGGGAACTATTGTTAGTTTGAAAGGAAAGCACGTTCCTACTGCCAAAAAATCTACTTCAGAACCAATTCCAGCAGTTTTGGTAGCAAAAGTTCCTGGATCTGGTCAGTCTTCTAACTTCCTGTGTTTAGGTAGAGATAATCGGTGGTATGTAGTAGCAGCAATGGATGTGGTAGCTTTACAGGCAGATTTGCCACGTTTGGTTGCTGTGGACTACATGGAATTACCTGTAGAAATGGATTTTAGGTTGGGGCAATGTCGCAAAGGAGATGAAGTTTCTCTGGTTTTAGCTCAACAAATTCCAGTGGTAGCTTTACCAGTAGATGCTCCAGAAGTTTTAGCACAAATGCAGAAAGTGGCAACGGTAGAAGCACAAGCTGAGGAAAATCCAGTAAAGGAATGGGGAAACCCTCGTACTTTACTCAAAGGTTGGAGAAGGATGGGAATGTTGAGGGCAGAAATAGAAGATCGCCAAACTCAGTTGGAGGATAAGTTGGCACGCCACTGGCAAGAGTTTCTCAATCTAATTGAAATTTTGCAATATTTTGGCTGTCTACATGGAGTTGAGCCTACGGAGATTGGTCAAGCTTGTGCAGCAATTCGGGGTGATAATGAGTTGTGGCTTGGTTTGGTCTTGATGTCTGGAGCTTTGGAGCCACTTGATCCCCATCATTTAGCTGCTGCTTGTGCTGCTTTGGTAACTGAGATTACTAGACCTGATAGTTGGACTCGTTATGAATTGTCTGTTGAAGTAGAGGAAGCTTTGGCTAGTTTGCGTAGTTTACGACATCAGTTATTTCAGGTCCAGCGTCGCTATCGGGTAGCTTTGCCTGTTTGGTTAGAACGGGATTTGATTGGTTTAGTGGAGCAGTGGGCTTTGGGAGTAGAATGGCAAGAGTTAGTAGAAAATACAAGTCTTGATGAGGGAGATGTTGTCCGGATTTTACGTCGAACTTTGGATTTTTTGTCTCAGATTCCTCATGTGCCTCATTTATCTGATGCTTTGAAACGGAATGCTTATCGGGCTATGCAGTTGATTGACCGTTTCCCTGTTAATGAGGTAGTTGAATAATAGTTGGGTGGTAGTGCATAATAATGGTAGATAGAGGGGGAGACCTACCCTTGAAATGAAACTATATATTACTAGATCAAATTTTGAATTTTCTCCCTCCCTACATTAACCAATGCAAATAATTGAATTTTTTGGAAAAATCCAACTACTTGTTCTGCAAAAATTTTCTTTCAAATCTTAAACTAAAACCCAATATCATCCAAGGCTACCTGAGCCGCTTCAAACAATTCATTATCAGAAACATACCGCCAATCCATATCTCCAATTTCCTGATAAAAAGTCTGGTCATAAGCACGAGTTTGAATTACCACAGGCATCGGTACCGCATGACCTAATACCAACGCTTGCTGTTTAGAATCCAATTTTGCCAAAACAGACCGCAAACTATGACCGCCAGAAACTCCCGTAAAAATAGAATCTATATCCTTATCATCATTCAACAGAGCGGTAATTCTCGTACCAATTTGAGACATAACTTCCCCATCTATTCCGGAAGGTCGCTGGTCTACCACCAATAGAGTCACAAAATATTTCCGCATTTCCCTAGCGATCGTACCAAAAATAGTTGAACGTACTATGGCAGGGTCGAGAAAACGGTGAGCTTCCTCAATAGTTATGACTAATGGTTGAGGGCGATCGCTCGGATTTTTAGAACTTAAAAATTTATCTGCTTTCCGCACATAACTGTTATGAATTCGGCGAGTAATCATATTAGCTGCCAACATATAAGAGAGCATATTTGACTGAGAACCAAATTCAATAATAACGTGCTTTCCTGCATCTAAAGATTCTAAAATTTCCTCTATATAATTATTAGTATTTTTGGTCTGCATATATTTGAGATTATCGAGTCGTAAAAGTTTCCTTTGCAATGACATAATCGAACCTTTATGACCTCTCTTTTCATCACAAAATATTTGAATATCTTCATTTGTCATTGCCAATAATTGAGTAATCCAAGATTTGCCAAATTCACTGCGGAGAATATTTGCACTATCAATACTTGCCTCAGATAAATTTAACTCCCGCTGCACTAACCCAATATCCTCAACCTCTATTTGGTTGTAGCTCAAATACAATTCTCGTGCATCATGCACCCCTCTACGTCTAGTAGATTCTGGGTCAAGCGTCCAAAGTTCTACTCGATCGGGAAATAATTGTCGTAAACCTTTTACTGTATTAACTTGTTTTCCTTCTGCCATTGCTTCCCAACCATATTCCGAGTGCATATCAAAAATTAAATTTACGGCAGCACCCTTCCGAATAATGCCAGATAAAAGTAGACGAGTCAGAAAAGATTTACCAGTTCCCGACTTACCAAAAATTCCATTACTCCGTTCTACAAATCTATCTAAATCCAAACAAACAGGTACATCCATATCAATAGGTTTACCGACCGCAAAATTTCGGCGACTCGGATCATCTTCCCTACCAAAAACTAGACTAAAATCTCTCACACTTGCTTCAAAAACTTGGGAAAAATGACTAGGAATAGTTTTGACTGGCATTAATTTTATTTCAGCACTGGTTTGAGCTTCAAAGGATGCTAAATTTTCGGTCGATTTTAATTTTTTTTGATTATTATTTTTGTTGTTGAAATTGAAAGATTCTGGTAATTCTTCTGGAGCAATAACTAACATTAACATTGGAGCGAGTTCGATAGTTCCGTAGGTGCTACCTCCAGCTAAAACAGATTGCAAAAAATCATCTGTGGGTAGGGGGGGGTTAATCATTATTCGTTCACTGGATGTTCCTAATAAAACATCGGTTAGCATACAGAAAAAGTGGGCGCGTACTCCTTGTACGACTAAAAATTTACCAACCCGCATATCTTCTACCAATACGTCTGGGTGGAGTCGTACTTCTAATCCTTGACTAAGAGAACCTTGAATTACTGAGCCTAATGGTCGTTCAAAATCCATGTAAATTACTTGATTATTTGGGGGTGCTATATTAAGTTATACCATTTTTATGAGATTAGGGAGTAGGGAGTGGGGAGTAGGGAGTAGGGGGAAAGAATCGATGATTTTTGTGGGATAATTGATTTTATTTTTTATAATTGGAGATGTCTATTGAAGAAGGAAGGAAAATTGGTATAATAATACAAAAGACTGGATAAATATTTAAAAATGACAGAGTTACTTCGACGTGCAATTTCCGAAATTGAGAAATTGCCAGAAGCAGAACAAGATGCGATCGCCTCTCGTATTTTAGCTGAATTAAAAGATGAGAGATTGTGGCAGGAGAAATTTGAAGCGACTAAGGATGAACAGTGGGATATTTTGGCTGAAATGGTGCGTCAAGAAATAGTGGCGGGTGAAACAGAAGCTCTGGAAGATATTTTTGGTTTTGAGCAATGAAGTCAAGTGTTACGAAAGAATTTCGCCAGCAACTCAGCAAGCTTCCTAAGTCAGTTCAGCAACAAGCTTATAGAGCATACGGTCTTTGGCGTTCAGACCCATATCATAGTAGCCTTCAGTTTAAAGGAGTTAGCCAAAAGCAACCAATTTACTCGGTTCGCGTGGGACTTAATTATCGAGCTTTGGGTTTATTAGAGGGAAATCATATATACTGGTTTTGGATTGGCTCTCATCCAGAGTATGACGAGTTATTGAAGAGACTTTAGGATAATTACTTAAACAGAATTTCTGAATTATTTTAGATCACAAATTAGAAACAGGGCTTGTTAGATAATGATATAATAACTAATGTTATTAATGAAACTATATCTACCAAATGACGGAAAGTCAATGTCCTCTTCACAAACCACCTAAACGACAACCTTAAGCAGATATTTAGGAGGGATAACTCAAAATTTTCACTCAAACACAAAATTCTAGCTAGCGCAATTATAGTAATCTTCCTATTCTTACTGTTGATAATACTGCTGCTATTTCAGATTAAATTTTCTTTTCATCTGCTTAACAGACTGATAAATTTCTGGCAGACGCTTATAAATAGCAGAGGCTTTCAAATAAATCTTATTAGGAACTGCCGGACTACTAGAAACAATCTCTCCCGCAGCAACATCACTATGAACACCCGCTTGAGCAGTAGCGATCGCTCCATTTCCGATTTTTGCTTGGTTAGCAACTCCTACTTGACCTGCCAAAATCACATTATCTCCAAGCTTCACCCCACCTGCTAAACCAACTTGAGCAGCTAAAGCGCAATTTTTACCAATTTGACAACCATGACCGATCTGTACCAAATTATCCAACTTAGTATTCTTACCAATTCTCGTTTCTCCCACCGCAGGGCGATCGATAGTAGTATTACCTCCAACTTCCACCCCATCTTCTAAAACAACCTTGCCAGACTGTTCCATCTTAAACCAACCTTCAGGAGTCGGCACAAAACCAAAACCCTCTCCCCCAATAACTGCTCCACTATGAATTACACAACCTTTACCTATCTGACTCCTTTCGTGAATCGAACAATTAGCGTGTAAAATAGTATTCTCTCCAATTTCCACATTTGGATAAATTACCACATTCCCATAAATACAAACATTATCGGCAATTTTTACCCCCGCCTCAACCACAACATGAGCGCCAAGATAAACATTTTTACCTAATTTTGCCGTCCGGTGAACTACAGAAGTAGGATGAATTTCAGCAATAGGTTGAAAAGGTCGATAAAAAAGAGCGATCGCCTTGGCAAATAATAATCTCGGTTCTTTACCAGACAACCACCCAATACCACGCTCACTTGCCAAATTTTGTAGAGTTTCATCCATCGGCAAAATTAAAGCACTAGCCTCTGTCGTTTCTAAATAACTGGCAAATTTTGCTCCTTCAATATAACTGAGAGTAGCTTTTTTTGCCTCATCTATTCCAGCTATACCTTGAATATCTGGATCGAGAGTATTTATTTTTTCCAGACTACAAGCGATAGTCTCAGAACCAAGTTTACTTGCAAGTTCGCTAAATTTCACAATTACAATGCCCCACTCCTCACTTCTGGATATTTACCATTTTCCCAGAAAAAAATCAACCCAAATCTATTTATCAATTTTAGACTTGGGTTTAATAAATATTCTTATAGAAATCCTAAATGATTTGTGAGAATTTTGATAATAATTAAGATTGAAGAAAAACCTTAAAAATTATGACTCTTGACTCCTGTGAGGGATAATTGCGATTCGCCCCTACAACAAAAATATTACATCTGAGAATAGGATTTATACATTTATAGACTTACTTTTTCCTGCTTCTCTGGTGAAGAAACCACATTTACATCAACTGTAGCATCAGCATCAGTTACTTCATTAATATCAGGTACTACTGCCACATTTTCCCCACGACGTAATTTAATAAAATCAACTACCATCTGAGAAACTTCTGCTACTAAAAGAGTTACAATAGCAACATCATCAATTTGTCCGATAATGGGAATAAAGTCTGGAGAAATATCAAAAGGACTCAATACATAAGCCAATGTTCCAGCAATAATCCACCAACGATATTTAGGATTACGGATAGTATTACGATACCAAGTATATAGAGATTGAATGGAAAAGCTCATTTATTTATCCTTATATTTAGAAGTTACTTACATTTTTTATAATGTCAGACTTTCAACTATTATGTCAGTGTTAGAATCAACCATTTATTTTTCTAGAAAATTCTCTAGTTAGGCTTCAGGAATTTAGTGATAAGAGTTTGTAGTTATAGTCGTTTAAAATAAAAATTAGATCCCTAAATTCTTAATTTTAAAAAATTATATCTATCTGTAGGGACAATTCATGAATTGCCCTCCCTATTCCCTTTTTTTCAAAAATGCAGCACATTCAACATGAGCAGTTTGAGGAAAAAAGTCTGCTGGTTGTACCTTGCTCAAATAATATTTATCAGTTGAACACAGAATTTTTAAATCACGAGCCAAGGTAGCAGGTTTACAACTAATATAAACAATACGTTCAGGTAAAATTTCTAATAAAGTCTCTAAAACTGAGCGATCGCAACCTTTCCTGGGTGGGTCTAACAAAACTACATCTGGTTTAACTTCCAACTGAGGTAGTAAATTCTCAACTTTCCCAGCATAAAAATGTACATTTGTCAAGTTATTAATTTCAGCATTAAACTTAGCTCGGTCAATGGCCACTTGTTGTACTTCTAAACCAATGACCATACTTTTTCTATTTCCTATTTCCAGATAATCATTATGACTAACATCCTGTAAATATTTTGCCAAAGGTAAAGTAAAAGTACCAACTCCACAATAAGCATCAACAATAATTTCCGACCCACTCACAGTCAACTCTTGAATAACTATTTCTATTAACTTTTCAGCAGCTCTCGTATTTACCTGAAAAAATGTATCAGCAGTTAATTGAAAATTTAAGCCACCAAACTTTTCCTGCACATAAGAAAGACCAGCAATACAAACAGTCTCTTTGCCAAAAATAGTATTTGTCGTCTTAGAATTATAATTCAAACAAACACCAACTAAACGAGAATAATCTTCCAGCCATTTTTTCCCTTGAACTGTAATACCAGGTAATGACTTTTCTGGATTTTCTTCACTCCCATTAACCACCAAAGTTAATAAAATTTCCCCTGTTTTTTCTCCTATTCTCAAAGATAAATGACGTAAAATACCTGTATGCTTATATTCATCATATATTTTCCATCTTTGTCTAGTAATATCCTGTTTAATTTCTTTGAGTAAAGGGTTCAAACGTTGGTCCTGGATGGGACATTGATTAAGATTAATCAATTTATGGCTACCTTTCTGATAATAGCCCGCCTTAACTTGACCTGTAGTTGAAATACCTAGAGGATATGTCACTTTATTACGATATCCAAAAGGTGATGGAGATGGTAGAGTTGGTTTAACCTCTAATAATTCTAGACCACCTATTCTTTCTAAAGCTTGAATAACTTGATTTTGTTTTGCTTGAAGCTGATATTTATAATTAATATGTTGCCATTGACACCCACCACATTTGTCCGCAACAATACAATAAGGTTTGATTCGCTGGTCAGACTTTTCTAAAAGTTGATGTAGTTTCCCATAGGCATATTTAGATTTGACTCTTGTTAGGCGGGCAATGAGGCGATCGCCAGGAACTGTATCAGGCACAAATACCACTTTTTCATCATAACGACCCACTCCATCACCATTATCTGTTAAGTCTGTGATGCTTATCTCCACTAGCTGACCTTGTTGCAAAACTGATGTTGCTAATTTTTGCTTCTCTATTTTCACTAAGTTCTTTTAATATTACGGACTATTGTTTTTCTGTATAGTATTGTCTCTCTGTTTTAGTCTTTCGAGCTTAATATTTTTTGCTTCATTGCTTCTTGTGGTAGAGTAACAATTTCTACTTTAAAAAGTATATTGAAAATCAGAAAACTCCAGAATAGTATTACAAAATAAGCAGGTATTGAGCTTACTTATTTTATCACTGATTCATCTCAAACGCCTCTTCAAAAATATGGTGTGAGACTTTTCAGCGGTTTCAGCTAAAATTTGATAATGTGGAAAAACCGTCAATGGTTAAAATAAAATATAATTCAGCAAATTTTCGATAATTATGAGTGTAGTTAGCCAAGTTATTCTCAAAGCAGACGATGAATTACGTTACCCCAGTAGCGGGGAACTTAAATCAATAAATGATTTTTTGAAAACAGGTAAGCAGCGTGTCCAGATTGCTAGCATGCTTTCTGAAAATGAGAAAAAAATTGTGGACAAAGCTAGTCAGGAGTTATGGCGTCGGCGTCCAGATTTTATTGCTCCTGGAGGTAATGCTTTTGGTCAGCGCGAACGTGCCTTATGCCTCCGGGACTATGGTTGGTATCTACGCTTAATTACCTATGGAATACTAGCTGGGGATAAAGACCCCATTGAAAGTATTGGTTTGATAGGTGTTCGGGAAATGTATAACTCCTTGGGTGTACCTGTTCCTGGAATGGTAGAGTCAATTCGTTGTCTAAAGGAAGCAAGTCTTGCTTTACTTGATGAAGAAGATGCGAAGGAAACTGCTCCTTACTTTGACTATATTATTCAAGAAATGTCTTAATGGATAATGGATAATTGATAATTGATAATGAATAATTGATTCATCTTGGTTTCAAGCCTCTCGTTTTAAGCAGAAACAAGAAATAAGATTTCCCCATTGGGTTCAATATTCTCGGTTTTAACCAAAGGTCATTTCAGTTATCAGTTAGTAGTGACACTTTCCGTTCCGGAATGCTCCGCAAACGCGAAGTGTCACTACATCAGTTATAGCGCTACGCGCTAGGGAATAGGGAATAGGGAATAGGGAATAGTAGACTAATAAAGGGTTTTAGGATTTAGAAATATCAAGAGCCTTAATGCGTAGCGCTATATCAGTCACTACATCATTTATCAGTGAACCTCCGACTAAACTTGGAGGCTTGAAATCTTGAAATACTGAATTAAAGATTTTTTTCATCCCCTTAGAAGGGGAGGCTTTGAACCTCATTTTTTGGTAATTATTAATTAGGGCTGGCTGATTAAATATCAAAGGATTGACGGATAAAGGTTTGAGCAATTTTAGGTCTGGAAAAAGTACCAGCTTTTTGCTTGATCAAGCTGAAAAAGTGAGCATTTTGGGTAGATTATGGCAGAAAAATCACTCTTACTATTCTTCCTCCTGCCTCCTCTATAATTCCCATTCCTCCTGACTCTGTACGGACGCCCTTCTGCAACGTCCCTACCTCCTGAGGACTACCTTCACCCATAAGACTTTTTCAGCAAGCCCTAATTATCATTAATGAAGCAAAATACAAATAATATAATGATTGTAGGGGTGGCTGTTTACCCCTAGTAAATATGGATAATTGATAATTGATGATTAATTTATCTTCGTTTAAAACCTCTCGTTTTTAGCAGAAAAAAGAAAAAAAAATCCTTGAGCGCCAATCCTCTTCTTTATAGTAGGAAGAGGTAATTATTAATTATTAATTGTTTAATTTTTGCCTTCTAAAAATTGTCTTTAAACCAAATTCATTTTCTTACCCAAAGATTTTATTACTAAACATTTTCCAACATACCACCGGCGATCGCCAGTAAGATTAATACCCCAAAAGCTAATCTATACCAAACAAATATCCAAGTATCCTTAGTTTGTAAATATTTAATTAACCAAGCAATTGCTATATAAGAAAAAATTATTGCAGAAATAATACCAGCTATAGTAGGAAGTAAACCTACACCTCCAAACCCTTCATCGAAGAGAGTCTTTAGTTCGACTAAACCTGCCAAAGTAATTGCTGGAAGACCTAATAAAAAAGAAAATCTTGCTGCTGTAGCTCTTTCTAATCCCATAAACAACCCCCCTGTAATAGTTGAGCCAGACCGAGATACTCCAGGAACTAATGCCAAGGTTTGGGCAATACCCATCAGAATGCCATCTTTAATATCTAGTTGTTCAAAGTTACGTTTTCGGCTGCCGATTTTTTCTGCTATTCCTAATAACAAAGCCATAACTATTGAAGCAATTGCGATCGCTACTGTACTGCGGAGTGGAGAGTTATCAAAATCTGGAATAAATAGTTTAATTAACAATCCAAAAAATACTATTGGTAGGGTGCCAAAGGCAATGCCAACTGCCATTTTGAAATCTGGGGACTGGTAGTCAGATTTCAGAATAGATTTATATGTACCAATTGTGATTTTTGTCAAGTCATCCCAGAAATACCAAACAACAGAAACAATACTGCCTAATTGAATAACTGCAGTAAAGGCTACACCAGGGTCTCCCCAACCTAGCCCTACAGGGACAACCTTAAGGTGAGCGGTACTACTAATAGGTAAAAATTCTGTTAATCCTTGTACCATTCCCAGAATAATTGCCTGAAAAATAGTCAACTGTTCAGAGGTGGGTATTGCTTCAGATGGTAATGATTGGCCGACTTGTTCTAGAGAGATAAAAATTAGAGCGCTGACAATGATTGCACAGAAAAATTTCATCAAGTAGCGTTTTATGAGAATCATTAGTCAATTATAGCATTAATTAATGTAGTTAATTTTGCCAATTTTTACCTATCAAAACCCTTAAAAGAAGCAGTCAGCGGTCAGCAGTAAATGTTTAGAAGGGGATTTAACCCCTCCCCGCACCTGCCGATTTATAGAAACCAAAAACCAGGGATTTAAACCCCAGTAGGGGCGAATAGCCATTTGCCCCTACAAGCTATTTCGCGACGCGACATGTTTGTGGAGCATTCCGTCAGGAAAAAATGCAGTTACGCTCCAGGAGGCTAGCTGATAGCTCAATGCTAAAAGCTAGTTAATTTTCAATTGCTGTTGTCTATTCTTAACTCTTCCTAAAAAATCCCCATTGGGGGGATAAAAATCTTGTTAATATTATAAATATGCCCTGGGAGGGGATAAAATCTATGATATATTAAATAAAGTAAAGTTAAATAAAAAATATTAAAAATATCTTGTTTGAAAATACTTTTTTTGCTATGATAAATGACTTTTTTCCAGCTATTATGGAAAAAAATTTTTTGGTATTTGTTTCAGAAAAAATTAGAATCAGCCAAAAATGGGCTGTGTTCGGCACTGCTATATTTCTAGTAACAGTGCCAGTATTTTTTCAAGCTCCAATGGTACGTCAAGTGCCTTGGTTAAGTTTAGCTATGACAGGCTTTTGGTTATGGCTAAGTTTAAAATTGCTCAAAAATAGAGCGACTAATTTATGGGGCGATCTATTATTAGGTTTTACTTGGAGCTGGTTTACAGGTTCGATATACTGGGGTTGGCTACGACAGGAACCATTTCTCCACTTACCAGTTGAAGCGATATTTGTACCTTGGGCACTATGGTGTTTAAGCAACAATCGAGAAATGTTAGGGAACTGTTTTTATTTAGGGTCTCTATTTGGTACAGCAGTAACAGACGGATATTTCTACATAACTGGCCTAATTCCTTATTGGCGACAGTTAATGACAGTTGAACCAGAAATGGCCTTAGAAGTATTTCAAAATGCTTTCACTCAAGTGCGTACTTCCTGGGGAATAACTTGGATTATTGTCTTAGTTGGGATTCTGTTGTTATTTGGTCTTGTACCTTTGCAGTCTAAAAAGTTATACTGGTGGGGGTTTGGAGCAGCAGTATTGAGTACAATTTTAGTAGACAGTCTGTTTTTGTTGGCTGCTTTTGTGGCCTAAGACAAAATTTCAGAGGGGGTGCAGTAAAAAAATACCTCGGTAATAATACTGTCATACCTATGCTATTTTAAGGTCAATCAGTTTATCACTGAATCAATTAGTGCTGACCAAAACAGAATTCACACAAGTTTAGAGCTTGTGTTACCATGAGTGCCACTGTCGTGACTTTGCAACCTCCTCATCTAGTGCTTCGCACAGAAGCAGGCGATCGCTACCTACCTCTAGTTGGAAATAATTGTTGGACTATTGGTAGAAGTAAAGATAATACTTTTGTCTTGACTGATAAATGGATGTCCCGCAACCATGCTATGATACAGCAGATGGATACGGGAGATTTTTATCTAATTGATTTAGGTAGTCGTAATGGTTCTTTTGTAAATGGCCGTCGTGTTAGCATTCCTGTTACTTTAAAAGATGCGGATGATTTAATATTTGGTCAAACAGAACTAGAATTTCATTGCCCTGACCTTGAAATGGATATACAATCAGGGATAGATATTGATTCTCAAGATTTTACAGCTACCTTGCACGTTCGTCGGTTAATTTCGGTGATGGTGATGGATATCCGAGATTTTACAGTGCTGACTAGAAAAGTTGATGAGAGGGTATTGTCTGAAGTAATTGGTAGTTGGTTTAGGCAAGCTGGAGATATTATCAGGAATAATGGGAGTTGGGTAGATAAGTATATTGGTGATGCTATTATGGCTGTTTGGTTCCATGGAGCTGAGGGACTCAACAGCACAGAAATGCTCCGTATTTTTCAGGCTCTGAGAGATTTACATGAAGTGACAGAGGAATTAAGTAGGACTTATCCTTTACCTTTTCCTTTAAGAGTGGGAGCTGGGATAAATACAGGTTATGCAATGGTAAGTAATGCTGGTAGTACGGAGCGTTCTGATTATACAGCTTTAGGGGATACTGTTAATTCAGCATTTCGTCTTGAATCTTCTACAAAAGAAATTGGTATGGATATAGCTTTGGGAGAAGGTACTTATAAATATATTTCCGATTTAGCAAATGTTCATCAAGTATTCAAGCAGTATAAAGTACATCTGAAAGGTTATGATACTCCAACCATAACTTATGCAGGTACTTTTAATAACCTTAACAATTTCCTGGGCTAAAATATTGTTAGTTAAGAAAAATCAAACCAATAGAAAGCTAAAGTTATAGTCTAAACTTTAAGCATAGTATCTCTAAACTTATGTATCCTATCTAATATCAATTTTATAAATCTTTGTTACAAATATTTAGGTTAGTGCGTCAGGAGTCAGGAGACGTAGGGGCAATTTCCTAACAGAATGCTCCGCAAACGCGAATCCCCCGTACAGAAGTCAGAATGAATAAATTTGAGACTATTTTTTATGTTGCAATTGTCTTTTTTGTCAAATCAACATTTACCGTAAAAATTTTTAATAGTTGTTATTATTCCTAACATTCTTTTTTCAAAATGGTATTAAGATAAATAAGCTGACATAATTGTTAACTCTACATCCATTTTCATACCCTACTTTGGTATTTATTCATATATTTTAATTATCCGATAGTGAGAAAAGAGGTGTACAAAAAATTTTAGCTAAATAAAAGACAATTAATTTAGTAGATAGGCAAAATTGTTTGATTTTGTTTTCCTTTTCTGTACCTTACAAATTTACAATCTACTCTATACTATTGTTCTCTTATTTAGAACAGAATATTGTTGTAAATATATATAAGCTATAATGGTAAATCAAACATCATAATTTAACTAATGATAGGGTGTATATAGAATATCTGGCTTTACTGATATAGAGCTAGTTTTTCCCTAAATATAGCTATTTATTTATATTACTTACAAATGTTTAAAATTTTCGGTAAACATCAAAATCGCATCCTGAAAACTATTAAGTATTGGTTATTAGAAAACAGCCGAGTATTAATAACAGCATCAACCTCTGCTGGTATCGTCATACTTTTGCGCTCATTAGGTCTTTTGCAAACTTGGGAATGGGCACTTTATGATAATTTTTTTCGTCTAAGACCTACAGAACCATTAGACTCTCGTATTGTAATTGTAGGAATTGATGAAGCAGACCTACAAAAGTATGGCCACCCCATTAACGATCAATTACTGGCTGAATTACTATACAAATTAAACTCCCTTCAACCTCGTGCCATTGGTTTAGATATATATCGTGATTTACCTCAAGAACCAGGTTATCAAAATTTATTAACAGCCCTAGAAAATATCCCTAATATAATTGGTATTGAAAAAATAGGAATAGGCAATAATTTGGGAATCAAATCTCCCACTATTTTGAATCAAAAACAACAAGTAGGTTTCAACAATCTAATTATAGATGCTGATGGAATTATTCGTCGTAGCTTTCTCTATATGTTCCAAGAAAATGACAAATTTCTTGAAAGTTTTCCACTGAAACTTGCTTTAATTTACCTTAAAGCAGAAGGAATTGAGCCAGAAAAAGCTAATAAATCTAATGATTTGCAGTTAGGTCTAGCAGTATTTCATCGTTTTAAAATAAATGATGGAGCTTATATTAGAGCTGATGAAGGTGGCTATCAATTTTTAGTAAATCCCAGAAAACGAGATAGCTTTCATATAGTTACCATGAATGATTTACTATCTGGAAATATCTCTCCAAAGTTGTTCAAAGATAAGATTATTATTATTGGTTATACTGCTAAAAGTGTCAAAGATTTTCACCTCAATTCTTATAGTACTCGTTTATTTAGCTCCCCAAAAACAATATCTGGTGTAGAACTACACGCTGTTTTTTTGAGTCATATTTTGAGTTCAGCACTTGATGGTAGAGCAAACATTAGAGTTTTGCCTGAACCTTTAGAATGGCTATTGATTATTGTTTTTTCTTGGCTAGGTGCTAACTTAAGCTGGCAATTTTTATTACCAAAAAAATCTATTCTAATAACATTATTTATTAGTATTGGTATTACAGGAATTTCTTATGTTAGCTTTATTTATGGTGGTTGGTGGTTGCCTATAATTCCAAACATTTTTGCTATTAGTGGCTCTGCTGTTATGATTATGTTGCATCTTGCTCATTCAAGAGAAGAATGGCAGAAATCTACAGAATTTTTACAGTCAGTTATTAATGCAATTCCTGATCCTATCTTTGTTAAAGATAAATCTCATCGTCGTATTGTTTTGAATGAAGCTTATGGTAAATTTATCGGCTCCCCTATAGATAACTTACTAATTAAAACAGACCATGAATTATTTCCTCCCAATGAAGCTAATGTATTTTGGCAACAAGATGAATTAGTATTTAAAACTAATCAAGAACAGGAAAACGAAGAATATTTTACAGATGCTCAGGGAATTACCCATATAATTGCTACTAAAAGAACTCTCCATCAAGATGCAGCCGGAAATTTATTTTTAGTAGGAGTAATTAGAGATATTACTGAACGTAAAAAAATGGAGGAAAACCTGAAAGAAGCAGCAGCAAGATTAGAGCTAGATAATGCCGAACTGAGGCAATTAGGAGATAGTTTACACCATCAAGCTAATCACGATGCTCTCACAGGATTGCCTAACCGTAAACAATTTTATGAGTGTTTGAGTCAAGCTATTGAGTGGGCAAATTTGAATGATAAAATGATAGGTTTGTTATTTCTAGACCTTAATGGATTTAAAGCTGTTAATGATAGCTTGGGTCATGCTATAGGAGACTTACTATTAAAAGAAGTAGCACAAAGACTTCAAGGGTGCTTAAGAGGAAGTGATACAGTATCTCGACTTGGAGGTGATGAGTTTACCGTGATTTTACCAGGTATTCCTGGAAAACTTGGAGCCTCCAGAGTAGCGGACAAAATTCGCCATACAATTAATCAACCTTTCACACTAGAAAACAATACTTTATCTGTAGGAACCAGTATTGGGATTAGTTTGTATCCTCTTGATGCTGAAGAGATTGACCAACTAATTAATCACGCTGATAGTGCTATGTATGAAGAGAAGAAAAAATACAAGAAACAACCTTAATTAAATAAAAGCTTGATTAGATTTGAAGGCTCATATAAAATCATTAATAATTATTAATTGTTGAACTATAGTCTTTTTTATATCTCCTTGACAAATATATTTTGTTTACCAACAATTTATTACTGTGGTAATTTGTGAACGTTTCCTGTTTTGCAGCTTGAACATGGAATGTATATGTAGGGCGTGTCAATAGTTTTTTGTGGTTTAGACTTAGACTTGAACATATTGTCAGGTTTAGTAGGTAAAACTGATAGCCATCAAGCATCAGGTTAGATCCAGCTAAAATTTTGGACATACCTATGATAATTTGTGCGGATCTAGTTTCTCTAAATTTGCATATATCGGTGTAAATACTGATATAATATTATTATGATCCAAGTTTATATTGTAGGCTTCGATGTTGACAGGGACAAATAGCTAAATTTCCATAAGTCTATGCCAATTAATTTAATTAGTAAACGGTTGACTTGCCAGCAAAGTAACTTAATCTAGATAGTCTTTTTATCGTTGCTATCAGGGGATAAATTTTATGAACACTCTACTATTTATACAAAAAAGTATAACTTTCTTAACTCTCACCTTGACCTTAAGTATTATACCAAAACAAGTGATGGCACTACCAGGTCTAAGCCATTATCCTACTCAAGTTAATACAGATGTGGATACCTGTTGTTTGAATCTATTGTTAGATAAATCAAATCTTTCTATTGTTTCTCAAGTAGGATATACACCCGGCGGGGGTAAAGGAAAACCAGATGAAGAGAACTCTACCCAAGGTGGAGGAGGACGTTGAATTATATTACCTAATCTGCCTTTATTTGAAGTATTATTTTAACAATTTATAGATTATTCTAAATATAGTCTCAGCTATTATTTTTAATCAAAAGAGCTGATTGAACAATTATAGCCCAACTGAGTCTTAAAGGTTAAATAGCTTGTCCTAACCTAGTGAGGTAAGCTTATGAGTTACCTATATTGGTCTAACCTAGAATCAATCTATTCAGGCATACTGAGATATTGCATTTCAAGAGCAGTTATTTTGTATAGCAATCCTCTAACATATTCGTGGCAAAAATCTTGCTGCTTTCTAGGTATTGAGGGAACACTTAACTGTGAACAGTGAACAGGTGGAAGTTTCAACTTTTTTATTTACTTTTTAATTACCCGCAACATAAGCGCGGATTGCTAGCAGAAGATTAAGATTAAATTTTTGACAACAAAGTAATAGATATACTGTAATGCTATAGTTAATTTTTCCTAAGTAATTTGAAGCTTTAATATAGTCTGGGCTGATTATTTAGGGGTTGCTGATTAAATATAAAGGCATTGACGGATAAAGGTTTGAGCAATTTTAGGTATGGAAGAGGTACCAGGTTTTTGGTTGATAAAGCCGAAAAAGTGATAATTTTGGGTAGACTATTGGCTGGAAAATATAGGCATAATTTTTCCTCCTACCAGCTCTAAATTTCCCATTCATTCTGACTCCTGACTCCTACCCTCACCCATAAGATTTTTTCAGCAAGCCGTATTTAATTTTTATGGTTTATCTAACTAATTTTAGGGGTGTAGGAACAAATTCCAAATCTGAATGATTGAGGAATTTAATAGATTCTATTCCTATTCACCCCCAATCTTTAATCAATTATTACACAGCAAGATTCAAAACTGACTAAATATTTTTAATATTTAGTCTTTAGTCGTATGAACCAGTATTTAATCTATAGTCACCTTCAATATATACATCAGCAGGTGGAGTTACTTTAAATTTGTCAAGATTTGCTGTTAAAAGCTTTTTCTGACGTTCAGTTAAATTAGGAATTTCTAATACATCCTCTACCTTTTGATAAGGAGCATTGTCTACTATCATCGCAGCTATAGTAGGAAACATTCCCCGATATTTCCGAAAGCTTCTTAAAGGACTATTGTTAAGATCTAGCTTCTCACCACCAATCTCTTCCAATTTTCTGTCTGCCTTGTTACGCTTTGGTTCTACTGCTAAAATTGAAGTGGAAGGCCATACAGTTAGATTTAAGTTACTTGCTTGAGCTTGGTTGTATGGTAGTCCCATAAAACCCAAACATAACCCAAATATTGCCACCACTAGGGCTATTTGCTTCATTCTTGTCTTTCTCCCAATATTTATATACACAGCTTTTGAAATTCTCCCAACACTTTTCCTGACTAATAGTCTTTAATGAAGCTTTGGTTTCGCAAAACACAAAAGTTCCAGTGCAGGATTTTTCAAAGTAATCTCTCAAATTTATTGTCTTATCTGGCCTTAACTAGACAATGCTCTAAAAAGCCTAATCTTCCTCAAGACCAATCTACAGGCAATTGGTTTAGTGTTCACCAACTACCCCAAGTCAGACAACGTAAAATTCGCAGTAATTTCTTTAACCACCATAACTTGCTTTGGTTTGTGGTTGACCTCCAGCACGGGTTATTCGAGTTTTAAGTTTTACTGCGCGATCTGAAAAGTCTTTAGCTTTCCATAAAAAGGCTTGTCCGAAGGAGGCATCATGCCTCTAGGATTTTCATTATGCGCTTTATCGCTATGGCTATATTACCAGATTGTTGTGTTGTTTTTTTCCGATAATTTGGGTCTAAAGATTCTCTTTTATTGGGGGACTTTTATTGCATAAGTTAGGTCAAATACCTTCTGAGGAAATAGGAAATAGGAAATAGAAATTAGCATTAAACTGTACCTCACCATCTGGGCAAAGTGCTTTAATTTTTTGCTTACAGTTAATTTCACTGTTAAATCAAATGGTGGCGATCGCCACCATGATTTGACTTGACCACTGAATTAATTCCAGGAATAGAGTTTAGTTGATCTCCTCCCTGATTGTCAGGCTCGGAGATAATTTCCGTGCCTGAGCTGCTCGACAGGTTAATGTTTTGCTGGCGCAAAGCTTCGTTAACACAGGTCGCTGCTACTTTGGTAGTAGTCTTCAGCTTGCCTCTACGTCCGTTTAATGTCTCGGATTTACCAAGCGATGGGACAATACTCTAGCATATTTCTTCCTACTTAATCAATAATAAAGTCGCCCTTTTAGGGCGAGGCTTCAGACCAATTTTTTCGGTGAATAACAATTTACATTTAGATTTTATTGGCAGGGGAAGGAGAATTTCTAGTTTCTGCTTCCCAATTCTGATAGTCTTTTCGCTTATTTGCTACACTCCGCCGAGTAGCTTCCACAAACTGACTCACACGAATAGGGTCTATTGGTTGGTCTATTTGGCCATGTCGCTTGAGGGAACTAGATACAATTACGCCATCTGCAGCTTGCATCAAGTTAGAAATATTTTCCCAGTTGGCACCACTACCTATAAAGACTGGCGTACCTACTGCTGCTGCACTAGCTAATTCTAAATCTTCCAAACTAGGGGGACTACCAGTGGCCCATCCAGAGAGAATCACCCCATCAGCCAGACCACGTTCAATTGTTTCTTGAACGGCTGTCGTTAGATTTGGCGAACCCAAGGGTCGGGCGTGTTTGACTAAAACATCTGCCAAGATTTTGACATCACTACCTAGTTCTCGACGATAACGTAAAAGTTGATGTGCTATACCTTCAATTAATCCTTGGTCTGTGGCCATAACTCCAGTTAGAACATTCACGCGGATAAACTGGGCTTCCACACAAGAAGCGATCGCCATAGCGCTTTGGCCATCGTTACGCAAAACGTTAATCCCTATTGGTAGGGAAACCAAGTTCATAATCTTTTGTACTAACAGTGTCATGGCACTGACTACAGCCGGATCTACTTGGTCTTTAACAAAAGGAGCATCGAAAAAGTTTTCTACTATGATGCCGTCTACACCTCCTGATGCAAGGGCTGTAGCTTCTCTTTCTGCTCTACTGATAATTGCTTGGAGGTCACCTCCCCAAAGGGGTGAGGTTGGCAGAGGTTGTAAATGTACTACCCCAATGATTGGATTTCTAGTTTTAAATATTTGCTTTAAGTCCACGGGTTTACCTGAAACCACGGTTATTTGATGTTGACTCACCGTCAACCACAAGGGGGATAACGGCAGTTTCTCAACTTTGCAGTTAGTAGCTCTTTGCTTCAAGGGTTGACTAATGTTTAAGACTCCAAAGACAGTAACGATCAGACCCACTACCGTTTAACATCAGAAATTCTGGCGACTTACAAGGATGCCCAATAAGAGTTTTACCTTTTGATGGGTTGACGCTTGAATTGCTCAATTGAACCTCATACTCGTTAGTTGTTGTCTATGTATGTACTATTACAGGTCCTTTTTACCGCTACTCCTGATAGGAGTTATTTTAACATATTGTCTGATTCTTGAAGCGCCGTGTTCGGCAGTTTCCCTCAGGTTAAATCAAAGATTATAAAGGGAGGGGAATTGCCCGCTCAAGTCAAGACTGATAATTAAACTAACTTACTGACTCTATAGTTAAAAATATAGTAAAAATTTGATTTCTATATTGTAATTTTAAGTAAAATCTAATTTACTTAAAATTATTTTAAAATTTATCAAAAATTTGCCACAATACTATACTCAACAGTTATCGTTTAGAGGCAATTGAGTTATAATTTATTTGTGGTTGGATATATTATATGTAGCAATTGTCATACTTGTGAGGTCTAAAGTTATAGTCTTTAGAAAACATCTTAACTGGGAAAAGGAAAAAGAAAAAAATCAAGACAACTGTACTGCACCAAGGATGACAACTACTATATATTTATGGCATTTTTAGTTGTGATTTTTATAGAAGTTGGGAGTGGATATAGAAGTTGTATAAACGGTAGTAAGTCCTTAGTAGCTATAATGGGAATCGTTTTGATTTAAATTGAGTTATTATTTAATTTAGGAAAATCTATTCACGATTAATATCAAGTAATTGATGTTGGCAAAATCAAAGATTGATAACTCTAAAATTTAGAACTAAATCATTGAAAGTAAAATCAATAATTGGCAAAATTTATTAGGAATTTTAGATTAGTGAAAGCTCTATTTATAGTTTCAGCAATTATAATTGGCTTCTTGGGGATATTAGAAATAGCACTTCGCCTAGTCGTTGGTTTTGGTAATCCTCTTATTTATAATGCAGATAGTCAAATTGGTTATCTTTTGAAACCAAATCAAAATGTAAGTCGCTTTGGAAATCGGATAAAAATTAATCAGTATTCTATGCGTTCTGAGTCTATACAAGATTCAAGAGAAAATAGTACATTGAGAATATTTTTAGTAGGAGACTCTGTGGCTAATGGTAATTGGTGGACAGATCAAGATGACACAATTTCTGCAATTATAGAAAAGCAATTAAATGAAAAATTCGGTCAAGATAAAAAGGTTGAAGTTCTTAATGCTTCAGCTAATTCTTGGGGACCTAGAAATGAACTTGCTTATTTAGAAAAGTTCGGTTTATTTGATTCTCAAACAATAGTATTACTGATTAATACTGATGATTTATTTGCTAAAGCACCTAGTTCATTAGTGGTAGGAGTTGATCGAAATTATCCAGACAAAAAACCTTTTTCTGCAATAGCTGAAGTGATAAGTCGTTATTTCTTACCAGCACCAAAAGTTCCAGAAATTCAAGAAGAAGGAGATAGGGTTGGTTTTAATTTAGAAGCGATTAAAAAAATCCAGGAAATTAGTAATCAAAACAATGCTCAATTTATCTTAGCAATGACTCCTTTAATTCGGGAAGTAGGTCAACCCGGACCTCGTGATTATGAAATTAAAACTCGTCAACGTTTAAATGATTTTACCTTAGCTGAAAATATCATATATCTAGATTTACTACCTATTTTTAAATCTGTTTCAGAACCTGCTAACTTGTATAGAGACCATATTCATCTAAGTCCTGAAGGTAATCAGGTTGTTAGTGAAACGATTAATAAGTCAATTATTAATCATAGTCAGTTTTGAAGTCAGAATCAGAAGTCAGGAGTCAGGATACATAATTACAGCAATTTGCCTGGATGGTGAGGTAAAGTTTAATAGTAATTTTTATTCCCTATTCCCTAAAGTTATCAAACTTTGTATTTCATCAATCTCAAAAATTATGTAATTAGTAAAAGATTAAAATCTACCTTTAAATTAATAAAACCAAATATTAATGGTTGTTGGGCATCTTAAAGAAATTTATTTAATCAGCACTACTAAATAATTACTAATCATAATTACAGCGCATTATGTGGGTTATAAACTACACTGGTAGTAGTTTTTTAAATAGTTTTTTTGCATTATAAAATTAAGGTTTTATTCTTGTTAAGCTAATCTTCTCGAATCATTCTACTACACTTAGATACAATAGGCTGTATCAATTGGGTGCATCTCAATGCGTGAATAAAGCCAAAAATTTATCACTTTTAGGGAACACTTAACTGGGAACTGGGAACAGGGGATAAGGAATAAGAAAAAAGTATTTTGGCAAATATTGAGATGCACCCCTATCAATTTTGATTCCCAAATTCTTTCTTGTTCAAAACTTCCTCAGAAAAATTAGTTATTTTTGAGAAAAATTTAGGAGTAATTATGTCTAACGAACCAGAAAAACAAGAGCTAATAACATCTACTTCCACTGATAAGTCTTTATCAGTACAACAAAATTCTAGAGAATTAGAATTATCAGAAAGAGTGGCGGAACTAGAAAAAAAATTAGATCGGGCACTAATGTTAATTTCTGATATTTACCTTTATGGAAAATTGAGAGATTTACTAGCAGCAGGTAAATGGAAAGAAGCAGACGAAGAAACTGCAAAAGTTATGTTAGACATATCTGGTAAAACTGATAAGGAAAATCTGAGTCCTGATGATGTAATAAAATTTCCATGTAGTGTAATTAATTTAATCGATCAACTTTGGATTAAGTATAGTAATGGACGTTTTGGCTTTAGCGTACAAAAAAAAGTTTACGAAAGTATGGGTGGAACCTTTGATATTTCTCAAATTGATATGAAAGTTATGGATAGTGTGGGTGAAAAAATTGGAGTGCGATTAAAAGGTAAACCTATACCTTATAAAAATCTCAAATTTAGCTTAGAAACACCTGAAGGTGGTCTTCCTCTTGCTTGGTGGAGTTCTCCTTATGGAGCTAAGTCAGCTGTCTACTTTTTAGCTCGCTTGAATGCTTGTAACATTGATTGAATTTTTATGAATTTTTTGACTGTTAACAAGTAAAAATAGTTAAAACTATGTTAGAAGAAAGATATAAGTAGAGTTTGCTGAAAAAGTCTTTTTAAGAAGTAGGGGAGCGGGGCAGTAGGGGAGTAGGGGGATTAGTATAAAGGAGATAGTCAGATATATTTGTGCCTTGATTTTTCTGCTATTATTCTACCCAAAATACTAACTTTTTGAGAGTTTTCAGTTGAAAACCAGGCACTTTTTTCAACCAAAAAAGCCTAAAGCTTTTATCTTTTAAGGCTTTTAAATTTATTCAGCAAACCCTAACTAGCTAGGCATAATTAAATAGAAAACGCTCTGTGCTATAAAGTTTAAGTTTTCCTCAGATTGTTCTCTATCGCATTTTATAACTTTATTTTACCTATTCTCTATTCCTAATTTCTCTAAAATCAAAAACTTATGTACTTTATGAGTCATAAAAAGTCTCGGACTACTATTGAGCCAAAGAGTTTTTGTCAACAAAATATTAAGAGTTGAACCGAGGGGATAAATTTATTTACCGAAAAAGTAAGGTATAAACCCTTCTATTTCAAGTTCAAGAAAAAATAAAGAAATAATATTTCCTTGTATTCAATCCTCTTGATTTTCC
>JBCDJM010000094.1:0-24877 GCA_038747755.1 Cyanobacteria bacterium P01_H01_bin.35 | reverse complement strand
AATATCATGTCCGGATAATTAGTGATAAAAAAACTTTCTTCTTTTTATACTTTCTTCTCCTCTCTTCCCTCCTGTCTCCTGTCTCCTGTCTCCTGTCTCCTCCCTCATTTATTTATAACTATTCAACCGGACATGATATAAGTAATCTTACTTATCTTATTTATCCTCATCTTCAATTATTTTTCTTTGAGCAGGTAAAAAATAGAAATTTTTATTCGTAAGTAGCCTAATTCAGTAACTATTTTTAGATTTCTGTCTCAATTAATACTTGAAATTTAGGCTGTAGTTGTGAGATTATTAAAAATAATTCTTAAGAAGATTAAAGACACTTGTCTGAATATAAGTGTAAGGAAAGTTAGTCATATTATGTATTATGGAGTATAGTTATGGTTCAGTTATCAATAATTACTAGCAAAAAAAATCGTCCCAAGCTAAATGTATGGTATAGACCCACCTTTTCTCCAGAACAAGGAGTTTTACTGGTATTAGGTGGTTCCTTTCTGACTGGAGCAGCTTTGGCCCAAGAATGGACAAGCTCAACAACTTTAGCTCTAATCTGTGCTTTTTTCGCTTTACAAGCAGAACATCCCTTAGTAGTCCAAATCAAACAGCGAAGCAGTTGGAAACCTCGCTTTTTAATCTGGGGTGGTTTGTATGGAAGTATTGCAATGGCGATCGCTGGGTGGCTGTATCTCCAGAGTCCATCTTTACTATGGATCTATGGAATAGCAATAGCAGCTTTAGTGGCGGATAGTATTGCTGTTTTTAAGCGCAAACAAAAATCTATATTAAACGAAATGATTGGATTTTCAGCTATCTGTCTCTCAGCACCCCTAGCATACACAGCTACTACAGGCAATATTTCTCTAACTGCCATAGCAATGTGGATACTTAATACCCTATTTTTTAGTAGTGCTATATTTACACTCAAATTACGGAAACAAAAGACCCGTTGCCCTATACCCGGAATTATTTATCATAGCACTGCAACCATGATTATACTTTGTCTTTACTGGTGCAACTGCTTAAACTTAATAACAGCTTTATCTTACGCCGTGGCTTTAGTTAAGTTAGCAGCGATCGGCCTTAGATTAGATTGGTATCGTACAACAAAATTTTATTTTGTCGCAATATTTGAAACCCGTTTTGCTCTCATCTACATTGCTATTGCTGCTATAAGCGTTCTTCCAGCTCACCTACCTAATGCTTAATTTTTGGGGTTGCTGAAACCTTGGGATGGATCTTTAGCACAAAAGGTAAATCCCGTCTTTTGCTTTCTCATTTCTCTCAAACTATAATTCCAGAATGGACTCTATGCAAAGCTCCCTGGACTCCCCACACTCCCCACACTCCTCATACTAATTCATCCCGCAAACAAACAATACAATGCCTAATTTGTTGGTAGTAGTAAAGAAGTAATGATAAGTATAGTGCTACGCGCAAGTCAAAAGTCAAAAGTAATCTATGACTAAGTTTTTGGTGTGGAAATACTCCGTCAACGGGATTTACCAATATCTGTGCCCTAAATGCGTAGTGCTATAATAGGAAACACACCTAGTCACAGAATACTTATGATATCTTTTATCCTTACTATCAGACATCCCCGATAATAAAAAATAAAATCAATTATCGCGCAGAAATTATCAATTATTTTCCCCTACTCCCTACTCTCTATTTTCTGGAGAGGTAGATTTTAGGACTACCAATTTTTTCAATCAAAAAAATTAGAGTGAATTGACAATAGCAACCCTACCATATCTAGGATCGATCTCAATTCCCATTACCTCAAAAGAGCTAAAATAACTACCATCAGGTGCAAAAATTGAGTAAGTTTTTGTTGTACCTGCTGGCAAAGATAAACATTGATTAAAAACTTCTTGTCTATGCTCTAGAGGTAAAAAATTGTGTTCTCCAATTCTTAATGCTGCTTGATTATAAAAAGAAAATTGACCTTGGAAGTTAAGGATACCAGCAGGAGTTGGAAATTCTTCGCACCATCTCAAGGCCAAAAACCATTTAGCTTCTGAAAGTCTTTGATATTCTCGGTTTGGGTTAGGGTGTTGTAAGACTTTGTATCCCCCTTCACTGGCGAAAATTGTTCCACCTAAAAACCCAAACATTATGCCAATGGTATTACTCATGTTGAACTAGCTCCATCCATAATGTGAGAGATATTGACTTTAATCGTCTTAATATTTTTACTAGCTATGTAGCTGCTCCCTGGAGAGTAACTGTTTGACAAACTTAAGAGTCAAAAGTCAAAAATTCAGATATTATATTCCCTGTTTTAATTCGGAAGATTCAAACAGGGACAATTGTCTTGATTGACCTGATTTATATGTAGTTGTCCCTCTAGATAGACTAGAGTGAGCAAAGAAACTATAGGTATCTTTGCTGGTTTTAATTCCCTACTCCCGATCAGGATTTTCTGGTCTATTTAACTGAAAAGTCTTATAATTCAGGGACTTTTGACCTAACTCTAATATGGTGAGAACTTATGTATGATAAGTTTTATACCTTATTAGTATCTTATCGGCTGTTAAACAGATACTCTATTATTTTCAGCATATATTTATTATTCATTTGATGGCTTGTTTTCTAATTAACTTTTGTGTACTTACTAGAGCCCTGTTTAACTCGTAATTACGTCGCTGAGGATTTTTTAGATAAGCTTTTTGTTCTTCCTCTATCATCTCTACATCTTCCTCCACTAAACCATCAAGTAGTTTTTGAGCTGAACCAAATAAACTTTTTTTCACAAATCGTCTAAACCATTCTGGCAGTTTGTGTAAACGCCAAAAGGCATGAAGTGATGTAAAGTGAATTAGATAAGCTTGGGTTTCTCTTTCATTGATAGGACATAAAAGACAGTAAATTTTAAAATCTTTCCCCAGGTTAGAAACCCAATTTGGATAGATATAACTAACATTTAATGCTTCGGAATGGAGTTGTCGCAAAGCAGGAAAGAATAATTGAGATATTGACCAAATTTTATCAATTTTATAATAACTTTGAGCCTCATAATAAGCGTCTACCCGGTGGTTATTTTCAGATAAGTCTATTAATTGTGCTGCTGTCCATGCTTGCCAATTTTGATGTAAATGTCCGTGGTACATATCCATTAAATTTTCTACCAAATAAGAATAATGGGCGCGACATTTTATGACTGATATTGTGGCAATATAATTGAGATGGTCCCACTCAGGAATTTCTAAAGGAGAAATTAAATTTGCCAATGATTTATCTCCAGGAAATACCCAGATAAAACCGTTTAGTTCTTGGACTGGAAAAGTCTTAATTTGACAAGTTGGTAATTTTTGATTACTTGCTAAATAGGGTACATGAGAACATTTACCACTTGACTCAAAACGCCATCCATGATATGCACATTCTAATTTATCCGCGATCGCATGACCAGAACTAAGTTTAACAAAACGATGAGGGCAAAGGTCTTCTAGAGCATGGACTTTTCCATTGCTACCCCGGTAAAGAACGATGGCTTGATGCCAAAGGGTAATGCTTAAAGGTTGAGATTTAAGCTCTATACTACGAGCAACTGCATACCAATGATTTTGGTTAATTCCCAAGTTACGGATATCATGGTAGAAAGTAGTTTGAGGAGAAGACATATATCAGTTATCAGTTATCAGTTATCAGTTATCAGTGTCTCTATGGAATAGGAAGACTTAACGAAGTTAGAAGTCAGAAGTCAGAAGTCAGAAGTTAATCCACCCCTAATCCAACCTACCCCCAACCCCTCCGAGTCGGGGAGCAGAAGGGGAAGTAGGGGACTTGAGCCTCGCTCCAAAAATCCAAAGCCGATCCAGGCGGGGTTTTAGAGCCAATCCTGTTTGATAAGACCTTATTTTTTGGTCAAAAGTTAAAAGTCAAAACTCATACATTAAGAAAAAGAAGAAGGATTTAAGAAAGGAAATTGTTTAATATCATGTCCAAATCATCAATAATTAAAAAACTTTCTCCCATAAGTACCTTTCCTTTTCTTCTACCTTCTGCCTTTTGCTTTCCTTTTTAGTAGTTTTACAGGAAAATTTAACAATGATTAATATTCCAGGTTACCAAATTATTGCCAAAATTTATGAGGGTACTAATTCCATAGTTTATAGAGCAAACCAAGAGCCAGATAATCAGCCTGTTGTACTTAAACTTAGCAGAGGAAATTACTCTGCTGAATCTGAAAATAATCGGTATAGAAAAGAATATGAAATTCTTAGCAGTTTAAATTTTTCTGGGGTCATTAAAGCTTATGGATTAGAAAAATTCCAGAATAGTTTAGTAATAATTTTAGAAGATTTTGGTGGTGCATCTCTCAAAACATTAATTGCCTCAGAAAAATTTACTATTTTGGGTTTTTTAAGGTTAGCCATAAAAGTAGCTGAAAGTTTAGGTGAAATTCACAGTGCTAATATTATTCATAAAGATATTAATCCATCTAATATAATTTTTAATCAGACAACTGGGGAGTTAAAAATTATAGATTTTAGCATCTCTTCTGTCTTAAGTCGTGAAAGTCATCAATTAGAAAATTCTAAACTTTTAGAAGGTACTCTGGCGTATATATCTCCAGAACAAACTGGCAGGATGAATTCTCCTATAGATTATCGTACAGATTTTTATTCTCTGGGTGTTACTTTTTATGAACTATTAACTCAGCAATTGCCTTTTACTAATACTGATGCTATGGAATTAGTTCATGCCCACATTGCTAAACAACCCAAACCCCCCCATGAAATTAATCCAGAAATTCCACACATTATATCAAATATTATTCTCAAATTATTAGCTAAAACTACAACAGAAAGATACCAAAGCGCTTGGGGTTTAATTGCTGATTTAGATGAATGTTTAAATCAACTACAAATGACAGAAACAATAGTAGATTTTTCTCTTGGTAGTCAAGATATTTCTGATAAATTTCAAATCCCTCCAAAACTATATGGCAGACAGTCAGAAATTGAAGCATTAATGGGAGCATTTGAGCGTGTGTGTAATGGTAGAAAAGAAATGATGTTAGTAACTGGTTATTCTGGTATTGGTAAATCAGTTTTGGTACAAGCAATTGCTCAACCAATTATTCGTCAAGGTGGATATTTTATTTGGGGAAAATTTGACCAATTTCAACGTAGTATTCCTTACTCAGCAATTGTTAGTGCTTTTTCTGAATTAGTCAGAATTATTTTAAGTGAAAGTGAAGCTAAATTACATGAATGGAAAAGTAAACTTTTAGCAGCTTTTGGTACTAACGGACAAATTATTATTGATGTAATTCCTGAATTAGAATTAATTGTTGGACCTCAACCAAAAATCCAAGAATTAGGAGCAAATGAAACTCAAAATCGCTTTAATATCATTTTTCAAAACTTTATTGGTTTATTTTGTAAACCAGAGCATCCCCTAGTTATTTTTCTTGATGATTTACAGTGGGCAGACTCCGCTACACTCAAGTTAATTAAATTAATGATGGTAGATGAAGAAACACAACATCTGTTGATAATTGGGTCTTATCGGGATAATGAAGTTAATTCAACTCATCATTTATTGATGACTTTAAATGCGATTCGTTCTCAATCTGGGAATATTAATCATGGTCAGATAAATCAAATAGATTTAACTCCTTTAAAGTTTGAACATATTACTCAATTAATTGCCGAGACGTTACACAATGACAAAAATTCTGTCAAAGAATTAGCAGAGTTAATAGAAAGAAAAACAGGTGGAAATCCTTTTTTTGTGAATGAATTTATGAAAACTCTCTATCAAGAAAATTTGCTTAAATTTGATTCTGAACGGATTCGGTGGGAGTGGGATATGGAAAAAATCACAGCACTTGATATTACTGATAATGTAGTGGAGTTAATGATTGGAAAATTAGAAAAATTACCAACTTTAACTCAGAAAGTTTTAAGTTTAGTTGCTTGTGTAGGTAATCAATTTGATTTGAATACCCTGGCATTAATTTATGAAAAAGAATCTTATGCAACTTTTCAAGATTTATTACCTGCCATTCAGGAAGGATTAATTCTACCTGCTTCAGAAACAGAAGCCAAAAATGTAGAATTGAATTTATATCCATTTTTAATTCTGAATTATAAGTTTTTGCATGACCGAGTACAACAAGCAGCTTATACTTTCATAGATGAATCTCAAAAACAGGCTGTACATCTGAGAATTGGACGTTTATTGTTGGAAAATACTCCTCTAGAATATCGTGTGGAACGAGTGTTTGATTTAGTAGATCATCTGAATATAGGGAGAACTTTAATTAAAGATGAACAAGAAAAAATTGAACTAGCAAAACTGAATTTAGAGGCTGCTAAAAAAGCGAAAGATGCCACAGCTTATGTAGCTGCTAAAGAATATATTACAGCAGGCATATCTCTATTATATTGGGATTGTTGGAATCAAGATTATGATTTAACCTTTGCATTATATAAGGAAGGAGCAATAGTAGAGTATTTAAACAGTAACTTCTCAGAAAGTGAAGCCTTAATTAACATAATATTAGAGCATTGTAAATCAATCATTGAGAACATAGAAGTTTATAATTTGTTGGTTGTTCAATATACTTTATGCGGTCAGTATGAACAAGCAATTACAGCAGGTAAAAAATCTCTAGCATTACTAGAAATAGAGCTTCCAGAGACAGATTTACAGACAGCAATAAATCGGGAATTTGCTCAAATCAAAGAAAGTTTGGGCGATCGAGAAATTGCAAACCTAATTAATGAAAAAGAAAAGCACACATCAAAATCGAAACTAGCTTTAGCCTTATTAACAAATTTGATGGCATCTACTTATTTAACCAATCCAGAATTATGGACATTAATGATACTCAAGGGTGTTAATATTTCCCTAGAATATGGTTCGGTTGCTGAATCATGTCTCTGTTATTGTAATTATGGAATAGTTCTAAATAGTTTTTTTGGAGATTATCACTCTGCATATCAGTTTGGTCTCTTGGCATTAAAACTAACTGATAAATGGGAAATTTCGCGATTAAAATGTAAAGCTTGTGCTGGATTTGCTAATTCATTAAGTTTTTGGTTTAAGCATATTAAAGAGTCTAATGTAATTAACCATGAAGGATATGGAGCTGCTTTAGAATCAGGAGATTTAGAATACGCAGGTTATCTTCTACATAACACATCTCTTAATTCATTATTTCAAGGTCAACCTATTCCAGAAATGTTGAAAGAAATTTATCGCTATTTACAATTTACTCAAAAAACTAAAAATCAACTTTCGATAGATACTTTAATTGGAATTAAAAATCTTCTAGAAAATTTGGCATTAAAACCTGAAAACCAGGATAGTGACTCTCTAACCAAAGAACAAATTGATTGTGGTATTAATATAGATAAAGAGGCAGAATATTTGGATAGTTGTCAACAACATCAAAACTTTTACTCTCTGTCTATATATCTGATTTATAAATCATATCTTCTCTATTTATATAGAAATTTAGATGCAGCCCTAGATAGCATTTTGTCAGCTCAAAAATATCTGGGATTTATTACAGGTATTCTACCTACTACAGAATTCAATTTTTACTATTCACTAATTTTAGCTGCCCTTTACCCAAATGTTTCTGAAGTTAAGCAAAAAGAATATTGGGAGCAACTACAAAAGAATCAACAGCAGATGAAAATTTGGTCAGATAACTGTCCAGAAAACTTTGAACATAAGTATTTATTAATAGCAGCAGAAATTGCCAGTATTTCTGGACAAAATGCAGCAGCAATAGACTTATATAATCAAGGGATAGAATCTGCCAGTAAAAACGAATTTATTCAATATGAAGCGTTAGGTAATGAATTAGCAGTAAAATGTTGGTTAAATCAAGATAAACCTAAATATGCAAAAGTTCATTTACATGACGCTTACTATGGTTATCACAATTGGGGGGCAAATATCAAGGTAAAAGATTTAGAAAATCAATATCCAGAGTTAAAAAATCTATTAACAGATAAAAAAGAGATGATCGATCCTAATTATACAATTCCTAGTGATACAAATAATGATAGTCAATCCTTGGATCTAGCCACGGTTATTAAAGCATCTCAAGCAATTTCTAGCGAGATTGTATTAGATAAGTTACTATCTAAATTGATGGAAATTCTCATCGAAAATGCTGGTGCAGAAAAAGGCGTACTCTTGCTACTAAAAGAAGGCAAACTAATGAATAAAGCTGAAGCTACATTAGATTCTGAAGAAGTAGTAGTTCAAGAGATTCAAATGAATGAATCTGAAGATTTACCACTAACAGTAATTAATTATGTGGAACGAACACGCCAAGATGTTGTTTTAAGTAATGCTTTTGCTGAAGACCGTTTTACAACTGACCCTTATGTTGCCAAAATTAAACTTAAATCTGTTTTATGTACTCCTATTATTAATGGAGGCAAACTTATCGGAGTTTTGTACTTAGAAAATAACCTAACTACAGGTGCATTTACTCCAGAACGTCTGGAGATATTAAGACTTTTATCATCTCAAGCAGCAGTTTCCTTAGAAAATGCAATGTTGTATGGTTCAGTAGAACAAAAAATCCAGGAAAGAACCCAAGAATTAAACGAAAAAAATCTCCGACTAGAGCAAACATTGCATGAGCTAAAACGCACTCAATCTCAACTAATTCAAAGTGAAAAAATGTCAAGTTTAGGACAGTTAGTTGCTGGAGTTGCCCACGAAATTAATAACCCTGTCGGCTTTATTTATGGTAATCTTTCCCCTGCAAATGAATATATTTCTGACTTACTAAATTTAATTGATTTATATCAAGAACATTATCCCGATCCGGTAGATGAAATTCAAGATGAAATTGAGGATCTAGACTTAGAATTTCTCATACAAGACTTACAAAAACTTTTGAATTCTATCAAAGTTGGAGCCGAACGTATTCGAGATATTGTCATTTCTCTGCGCAACTTCTCGCGCTTAGATGAAGCAGATATGAAACCTGTAAATATCCATGAAGGTATTGATAGTACCCTACTAATTTTACATACTCGTATTAAAGAAAAGTCAGATAAACATGAAGTGGAAATAGTCAGAAACTATGGTGATTTGCCACAGGTTATCTGTTACGTTTCCCAAATTAACCAAGTGTTTATGAATTTAGTAGCTAATGGAATTGATGCTTTAGAAAATCGGCGGGATAAACAACAAGAATTTGACAGTCAACCCACTATTACAATTTCTACTGAAGTAACAGATTCGGAAACAATAAAAATCAAAATTGCTGACAATGGTAGTGGTATTAGTTCTGAAGCATTGTCTAAAATATTTGACCCATTTTTTACTACTAAACCAGTCGGTGTAGGTACAGGTTTAGGACTATCAATTAGCTATTCAATTGTAGTAGAAAGACATGGCGGCGATTTGAATTGTATTTCTGAAGTTGGAAAAGGTACAGAGTTCATAATTGAAATTCCTATTAAACCAGCAACTGGTAATTATAGTTAGTAGGGAATAGGGAGTAGGGAGTAGGGGATTCAACAATTAATAATGAATAATGAATAATTAATAATTACCTCTCCTTGAAAAGAAGAAGATTGACTAATCATGAAAATTTTTTTTTATTTATTATCCCCTTAAAAGGGGAGGTTTTAAACCAAAATTTTTCGGTAAGGGAGTAGGGAATTGGGAAAAAATCTTCACTCCCTCAATTTATGAAATAAGTCTTACTGATTCTCTTATCGGGTTTCTCAAGTTACTAAGGAATTGGGAATTGGGAATTGAGAAAAAATCTTCACTCCCTCAATTTATGAAGTAAGTCCTACTTATTCTCTTATAGCGTTTCTCAAGTTACTAGGGAATAGGAAATAGGGAATTGGGAATTGAGAAAAAATCTTCACTCCCTCAATTTATGAAGTAAGTCTTACTGATTCTCTTATCGGGTTTCTCAAGTTACTAAGGAATTGGCAATAGGGAATTGGGAAAAAATATTCACTCCCTCAATTTATTAAGTAAGTCTTACTTATTCTCTTATAGGGTTTCTCAAGTTACTAGAGAATTGGGAATAGGCAATAGGGAATTGAGAAAAAATATTCACTCCCTCAATTTATGAAGTAAGTCTTACTTATTCTCTTATAGCGTTTCTCAAGTTACAGAGGTACAGTTGTTTTTCTACTCCCTTACTCCCTACTCCCTACTCCCTAAAATCAAATTTTCAGAATACCTTCTGGGTTTACTGATAATAATTTTCGTCTCTGTAAACCCTCTCTATTAATAATTTCATTTGCTGCTAATAACCCACTACTAATAGCTCTTTCCATTAAACCACAGGGAAATGGCATTTTTACCCAATCTCCAGCAAACATTAAATTAGAAATACCACTATTAATTTCCGGACGTTGTTGATAACTACCTGGAGGATAAGCGGAAAAATTTTTCTGATTTACTAATTCTCGATGGAGCAAATTAGCATCTTTTAATTCCGGTACAATTTCATATAATTCTTGTGCAAAAGTTGTCAGTAATTTTTCCTGAGTAGGAAACTGTTTTTCCTTATAACAATAAGCGTGTAATTCCACAACACTACCGCCTGTTTTTTCATGCCATTTAATGAATTGTTCTTGAATCCGATGATAGAGAGTAATACTATCAGTTAATTGATAACCGGATAGAGAAGCAAAATTACTATGTTGCCAGTCAAAATCTCGGTCAAACCAAAAACGGCAGACTGCAAATGGGTCAGCTATATGTAATTTTTTAACCTGAGATTTGACATTTTGATTTACTTCTCCTTCCATCAGATTAAATAAGTGTTGAACTCCTGGAACATCCGTAGCAAAGACATAATAATCTGCTTGAATTTCTGTGGAGATAATTTCTGATTTATTTTCCATAATGCCAACTAATTCCACTTGACTTTCTCTACTTTGAGTAATTTTGTAGCGCGATAAATTTCGTTTTGCCGGACCTGCTAATACTTTTCCTTTTCTATCATAAACTGCACCGTGACAAGGGCAGTAAAAATTTCCATCTTCTGCTAATTGAACAGTACAACCTTGATGAGTACAAGTTAGAGAAATAGCCTCATCAGAATTAGGTTGAATAGCAAAGAGGCGATCGCTCGAACCAAAATAATTAACCTCCTTTTTGTTAATCTCAAAATTACGTTCTACCCAAAAAGGAATCAAACTTTTTACCTCTCCTGACTGATAACTAATTGAACTAATCTTATTGTCTTGCCAATTAATTTTACTAACACCAACATCAGTAAAAATTTTACCTCCTTGACTTTCAATTTCTTGAGCAATTGGTTGTACTAAACTTGTACCCATATCTTGTCTCGTTCCATTAAAAGCTAAACCTTCAGGATTACCAAAAAAATAGAAGTGAAAAAACTGCATTAATTCAGCAACGCTTAATTTATCTGGAGCATTAAGACTAGATTTAGCAAAAGGCAAAAAATACAAATCGTACAAACCTTGGGGAAAATCTTTATCTACCCATTCAGCAACAGATAAATTGTCAAGTTTCTGATAAGTTTTCTCTACTTGAAAACCACCAATAGCTCTAAAAACTTCCCAATGTTTAGGCTTTGCTAAATTAATTCCCCATCTAAATCTATTAGGAGAAGAAATTCCTAAATCTACTATATTCCAAGGAAAAGCAGAACTACTAGGACGAAATACTTCTGGTTGATATTTACCTTCTTTAAATACCACAGAATAGAACTCTAAAGACTGAAAATTATTGGTAATATTCAGTTCTGATACTAAACTATTCAGATTGTAATATTGAGGAAAAAAACCATGAAAACCATGTTCCATCATAAACTTTTCTCCCTCTAGATCGACATACCAACTAGCAACTTTTCCTCCTAGTTGTGGGGATTTTTCTAATAAAGTAACCTGAAAACCTCGCTGACTAAGTTCATAAGCACAAGCTAATCCTGCTAATCCACCACCAACTACTACCACACTTTTAGAATTGTTTAAATATCGTGGTAAATCTAGATTATCTTGGTTAAAAACTGTTGGTTGGGGTTTAGAGAATCGAGTATAACCCAGTAAACCAGTAGTCGCTCCAATAGTTAATAACTTCAGTATTGTTCGTCGCGAAACTGATGGAAATGATTTGAGATTAGTTAGTTGATTCATCAGCAATAATTTGATTACTTTTGAAAATTATTATTTGGCCGATTAACGCCCTGCTATATTGTAATTTACAACCTTATTTTTGCGTATAAACAATAAAATACTTAAGGTTTTCTCAAGTTTTTGAGTAATAACTAAGTATGAATAATAGAATAATTTAATCCCCCAAAGCCTCCTGGGAAAGGGTTGCTCAATACTTCAGGTTTATGCCATAATTTTATTAAAATGGTACAACAGAATTTTGCTTTGAATAGTCATAATAAAAAATGGAATTGCGGAGGTTGGGTTGAAGAATGAAACCCAACAGTGATAGCTAATGTTTTGCTAGTAAATGTGCTAGGTAGTTCTAAATTAAAAATGTTGATTAGTAAATGACTTTAATAGACCTCATTTACTGCATAATTTTTGCCCATAAAAATATAGAATAATTAAGCTTTTCTAAAGTTTTTAGGCAATCAAGTGTTTGAGGAGATAGTCTAACTAAATAACCTTTATTATAGGTTTATAATAACTTTTAAATGAAACAACAATTAAGGCAACTTGCTTTAGGAATAACTTTAATAACTTTCTTGATAGGTTTAATTGCCTGTAAATCAACTTCGTCTGTTAAAAAAACTAAAGTTCGTGCTGCCCATAGTAATTGGGTTGAAGAACATTTCCAAACAGAAATTGTAAATATTGGTCTTGAAAAACTTGGCTATCAGATTGAAAAACCAAAAGAAATTGACTATCCTGCTATTTATTTGTCTGTTGCTAATGGAGAGCTAGATTATAGTGTTATAAATGGTGAAAAATTACACCAAGAATTTTTTAATAATGCTGGAGGTGAAAGAAAGTTAGAGCAAGTTGGAGTTTTAACTCCTAATTTAGTACAAGGCTATCAAATTGATAAAAAAACTGCTGATCGATATAAAATTACTAACCTCGGACAACTTAAAGATCCAAAAATTGCTCAACTATTTGATTCGGATGGTAATGGTAAAGCTAATTTAGTCGGTTGTAATCCTGGTTGGTTTTGTGAACGAATAATCGATCATCAAATTAAAGCTTATGGACTAGAAGATACAGTCGAACACAATAGAGGACAATATATTATTTTACTTGCAGATGTTATTACTCGCTACGAGCAAGGGAAAAGTGTTCTCTACTATGCTTTTAATCCTCACTGGATATCTACAGTCTTAAAACCAGATAAAGACATAATTTGGTTGGAAGTTCCCTTTACTTCTCTTCCAGAATCTCAGAAAAATCTAACAGAAAAAGACACTATTATAGAAGGTAAAAATCTTGGATTTGCTGTAGATAGGCAGCGAATTTTTGCCAATAAAAAATTTTTAGCAGCTAACCCAGTTGCCAAACGTTGGTTTGAATTAGTTCAAATTCCTACTGAGGATATGAATGTTGAAAGTCTATATATTAAAAAGGGTGAAGATTCTCCAGAAGATATCCGTCGCCATGGTAAAGAATGGGTTGAAAATAATCAAGAATTGTTTGATAGTTGGTTAGAAGAAGCAAAAAAGGCGGCAGATATTTGACTGAGACTCAAGTAGTTACTTTCTATAGTTTTTTGATATCTTGATGATAATTACTTTTTAAATATTTGATAATTATAGCAACTGTTTCATCTAAAAAATTTCAGAGACTGAGAAATCTAAAATGGTGCGTTACGACAGATTGTTAAATGCTGCTATAAATGAATGATTTTAGCTGTCTAACACACCCTACTTAAAGCTGATAACTAATAACTGATAACTGATAACTGAATTAGTCCCACTTAATTTTTTTTCCAGATTCCAGAGCATAGTAAAGTTCTAATCTATCCTGATTATTCAAAGTCATTTGAAAAGTAGAACCATCTTCTATGTTTCTAAAGAAGAGGATAAACTCACCATCTTTTTGAAATAACTTAACTTCGTAATCTTTCGCTTTTCCCCGATCGAGCAACTGAGCATTTTGAGGTTCATCAACTTTGACTATACTTCCAAATTTCTTACCAACTTTAATATCTGATAGTGCCGTAAATCTTTCTAGACCTCGACCTAAAAATGGAGTTTTATATGTTTCGATTTTAGGCATTGGATACTTATCTTTCAGTTCTGGAGATGACCATTTATAGTAATCAAAAAATGACAGTGGAATGTAAGAATCAGCCGCATATTTCAGCTCTGATGAAGTTGAACGAACTTCGGAAGATACATATACAAGCATTCCCATATTAACTAAACTTTCAACAAGTGGTTTAAAATCCTTATCTCCAGATAGTAAAACTGCTTTTGTCATATTGTTGCGAATAGCGTGATTCATCATGTCTACTGTGAGGAGAATACTAGCTTCTTTTTGAGATTTTTTTGTAAAGTTTCCTAGCTTAACGTGATATTCTTCTAGAGAACGAATTTGATTAAAATAATCTTTTTGTTGAGATACACGATCTTGAAAATCTATTTTTTCCTCATCCTTACGTTGAATCCGATCTATATAGTCATAATAGAAAACTTTTCGAGCATTAAAAAAGTTTTTGATGGCATTAAAATCAAGGTTGATATTGTCATTTTCGACTTCATTTCCAAACCATTTATAAGTGGTGTCTACATAATTTTCTCTTAGGTAACTTCCATCAATAAATAAATAAGTTACTTTTGAAGGTTGTAGTTCGGCATAATTATGAGTATTTGACATTTTTGATAATAAATCTATATTTTCAACTTTTTTATTGCCATAAATAGCTTTAGCTTATTTCATATCTTAAAACATAATTTTGTAAAGGCTGAATCGAAGATTGACTAGATAGCGAGAACAAACAATCAACAATGAACAGTTAACGTTAATCATCAAGACTCATTCAGCAAGGTCAAATCAAGGCGTTGCATATTTGCGGGATGAATTAATAGTGTGGGGGGTGTGGGGAGTGTGGGAAGTGTGGGGAGTGTGGCAAAAATTATACTTTTAGAGTGCATGGGAAGTACAAAGATTCATCCCTTGATTCAGCAACACCCGCCAAATCAAATATGCTCAAATAACTGCTTCTTTTTGATTAGACATAAAAAAAATCTCCGATCGTCATAACTACTAAATCTTTGTAATTCTCTCTCCTCCTGACTCCTGACTTCTGACTCCTGACTCCTAAAGACTTAACTGAACTATAACTGTTTAACAGGATTTGATATCACTCTTTAACAGCAAAGGAACTGGATTTAGCGATATAGAGGCCCAGTAGAACCAGACAAAATGCTACATAGTTCCAGAAACTCAACACCTCTGCAAACAAAACCCAAGCTAAGAAACCATTGATGACCGGAAGGAGTAGTTTGCTCATAGAAAGTAAGCCTGAAGATAAATTCTTGAGGCAATACATAACAAGTCCTTGCCCTAGAAGTTGACAAATTAAACCCAGCAAAATTACAAATGTCCACCCTGACCAAGAATGGGGAAATAGCTGATTTTCTGCGATCGAGGCAAGAGGTAATATAGATATAGTCGATATTGTAGAAATCCACCACAGAATCGTTACAAAATTTAAGTGAGAGCGTAGATATTCTACAGAAAGCAAATATATGCTGTAGAAGATTGATGCCACTATAGCAACTCCATCTGCTTTTAAATTGGCTGTGGCAAGTTTCCAGTCTTCTATTCCAATGATAGAAGCTCCTGCAATAGCGACTCCCATCCCGATTAAAAATAAATTGTCAAACTCTTGGTTCCATATTAGCCAACCTAACAGAACAGTCCATATCGGACTCATATTGGCTAATAAAGAAGTATTTGTAATGCTAATTTGACTCAGAGACCAAGCCAATAAGAGTAGATGACCAGCTAAACTAATTCCTGCTACTAATAATTGCAGCCAAACTAGAGGGGTATAGGGATTTTGTTGGCAAGATTTATCTGAGGAAAATTGCTTTTTAATATACTGTAGTCCATTCCACAATCCTAAGATAATGGTAACTAGCCAAACGCGATTAAATGCAGCTGCAAAAGGACCTATTTCTGCCTCAAGGAATCGGAAAAAAATGGGAATCCAAGAGAGGGCAAATATAGCTAGTCCTAAGGATGCAAACACTCTTAAATTACCTATCTTATCAACTTGTTCCTGCATAACTTTTAAGATCAACTGCTTCTAAATACTGCTTCTATAAAGGACATTTCTAGGAAGTGCCAGACATCTTTCAAACTAGGAATTCCGGAAGTTTCCAGCCTTTGCCTATTACGAATATTGAGACATGGAACAAGTGTCGGTTTACTGTCAAATATTATCATCTACCAAAATAATTGGGTCTAAAGCCCCCGCCTTGATCGGCGAAACGTTTTTGGGGCAGGGCTTAAATCCCTGTTACAAAAACAACTTCTGACTTCTGACTTCTGACTTCTGACTTCGTTAACTTCTGTTTCCCAATCAAAATAAATAATAACTTTAAGTTATAAATTATTCTTGCTGAATAGAAGATTTACTAGATAAAGCTAAATAAATACCCAGTAGAACTAATACAAAAGCAATCCAGTCCAATAAACTTAATCTTTCGGAGAAAATTATCCATGCTTCAATAGCTGTCAGAACTGGATCGAGAAGTAAAAATAGGGCAACAAACCCGGCAGATAATTTATCGAGGCTATATGTGACAAGTCCCTGTCCTAAAACCTGGGAGATAACAGCTAAAGAAATCACGGCTAACCACCCGTTCGATGAGTAAGGAAAAATTTTTTCCCCAGTAACTATCAGGATAGGTAAAATTAAAATAGCTCCAGTTAAGGAACTCCACATTAATATTTTGGTAGCACTTAATTTGCTTCGTAATTGTTCTATTATCAGTAAGTATCCTGCATAGAAAACTGCAGAGAATAAAGCCGCTACATCACCTAACATTTTATTATTTGTACCATTAGCTATTTGTATATCTCCGATACCAATAAAAACTATTCCTGCAATGGTTATTACCATCCCTATCAAAAATTTTTCTTCAAAACGCTGACCGAAAAAAATCCATGCGCTCAAAGTTGTAAATATGGGAGTAAAATTATGCAATACAGTAGAAATACCAATACTTGTTTGAGTTATAGACCAAGCCCAAAGTGATTGAAATCCCAGATAACTAAAACCTAATCCTAACAATAGTAAAATAACAGTTTTTGTGTAAGGCGTATCTTCTACAGACTGTATATTTAATTGTCTATTAGATAGTTTTAGATAAACAAAATTAAGAGTATTTCCAAAGCCGAGAACTACAGTCGCAATCCACAAACGATTAAAAACTGTTGCATTTGGACTAATTTCTATTTCACTCCATTTAATAAATATTGCTGCAAAAGATAGCCCAACTGCAGCCAGGAATAATAATGCGATCGCGATTAATTTTTGTCTATCAAATAACTTTGATTCTGATAATAGCAATTGATTTTTCATTACATTTTGATGAATAGTGGAGTGTTTAAATCGCTGTTTTTTTCTGTGAAAATTTCTCTCTATATAGTAGGGGTTAACAGCCTTACAATTGGTGTATTATTTCACATGGATGTGTAAGTACCGAACAAATATATTCTAGCTATTTTAAATAGGCTTTAGCTAAATAATCTCTTATTTAAGATTAATTTAACAAGATACTATAAATGTCTAGTATCAATCGACATATTTTATTAATTATTAAACAGAGTAATCTTAAATTATTAACACAATAAATGAATAAAATTAAGTTAAAATTTAGTTATGAGCAAATTTAAACACCGTAAATTTGAACAATAATTAAATAGCCATGAGTGAAAGTTTATATTTGGAAACAAGTGTTATTGGCTATTTAAGCGCCAGACCAAGCCAAAATCTAATTGTTGCTGCTAATATGGCAGTAACCAGAGAATGGTGGGATACTTGCCGAAGCAATTTTGAAATATATGTCTCTCAAGTAGTCTTGGATGAGGCAGCTAGGGGCGACCCAGAAATGGCTCAAAATAGAATAGAGATGATTAAAGACCTTCCCTTTCTCTTTGATAATGAAACTGTTACAAACTTGACTCAAGAGTTTCTCCAACAAACGAATCTTCCCCTTAAAGCTAGTGATGATGCGTTGCATATTGCCCTAGCAACTGTTTATAGTTTAGACTATCTTTTAACATGGAATTGTCGTCATATTGCTAATCCTAATATTCAGAGAAAATTATCTGAAATTAGCACTAACTTTGGCTATCAATTACCAATACTTTGTACACCTTATCAATTACTCGAAAAAACTATGATGTTACCTGATGAAATTTTAGAAGAAATTTACAAAATTCGAGAAGAACACGCCAAAGCTTTTAACTACGATCCGGAATTAATATTAGCTGATTGGTTAGAAAAACAAAAGCAATTCGAGAAAGAATGGAAAGGGAAAATCAAATTCATTAAAACTCCTTTGAAAAAAAGAAAAGCAGGACTTACGCAAAATATCGAAAGTCCTAATTAGGTTTTTTATCTCTGATATTTCGCCAGACTACTATTCAAGTCTTCAATTAGACTATCTATTGGATCGTTAAAACCGATAGATAATCTAATCAAACTGTCCGTAATTTTTAATAATTCTCTATCCTCCTCTGATAAATAGTAGTAGGTAAAAGGCGCCAGTTGTTCAATATAAGTTTCTGCCGAACCAAAATTTGAAGCAATATATGGAATTTTCAAATTATCAATAAATTCAGAGGTCTCATTTTTTGAAAGTTTGAGTTCAAAAGTTACAACACCACCATACCCATTCGTAAAATATTTCTGGGCGAGTTCCCGATGAGGATGAGAGTCCAACCCTAAATAATATACCTTAGAAACCAAAGGGTGTGAGTTTAAAAACTCTGTCAGTTTCTTACCAGCAGCATTCAAATACTCCATTCTCAACCGAAACGTTTTCAAATGTTGACTCAGTGTAAACACATCCCGAACGCTAGGAATCACTCCAGTAATATTCCTGAAATTTCTGATTTTATCGATCGCTTCTTTTTTCCCGGCAATACTTCCCAGTATCACATCCGCATGACCATTGAGATATTTAGTACAGCTATGAATCACTAAATCTGCTCCCCATAAACAGGGTTTAAAGTTATAGGGGCTCGCCAAGGTACTATCGACAACCAGAAGTGTATCGGGAGCTAAGAACTGTTTAATTTTTTCAATATCTGCTAGGTAAAGATGGGGGTTGGAGGGGAGTTCGAGGAACAGAAGATTAATCTCTGGACTAGCTTGCTCTAGTGCGACCATAAACTGAGATAGATCGACGTTATCAAAAACTAATGTTTTTAACTTAATTTTTTCCAGATTCTCAAAAACACGTCTGGTGTTTTTATATAGATAACAAGTTGTGGCGAAATAGCCTTGAGGTTGGGCAAAAGTCATTAGCGTGCTGTAGATAGCACTCATCCCACTAGGAAAAATTAAGCAATCTTCAGCCTCATCAAGTTGAGCTAATCTTTCCTCTACCTCTTCCCAATTCGGGTTATGATATCGACCATAACGACCTTTAGCGATCGAACCTTCATGCAAAGCTTTAACATAAGATTCATGATCATCATAAAAGTAGGCTGTATTTTGATAAATGGGTGTTAAAATTGAGTTGGTGTAGGATTCATGATTTCGGGCTTTACTCACTGTCTTTTTCTCCTAGAATTTTGCGCTTCTGTACTTACTACGATATAAAACGGATTTATTCAATAGATTTATAGATATTGTATAAATAAGCAACAATTTCAGAAACAATGTCTTTCGTTAAATTTCCATGATGTAAAACAATCCGAATAAATGTAGGAAGATTATTGAAATTATATGAATTGACTTTCATAAAGCCTTCTTCAACCACTTTATTATAGATAGCCAGATTAAGTCGATCGATTTTCTCAAGTTCTGTTATTGTGTAATCTGTAATGATTTCTTTCACTTCCAATGTTTTAGGAATAAACCAGAAACAAAGGTTCAAATACTGAGATTCAACCACATATAAAACGCGATCGCAAAGTTGTTTCTTGAATTCTTCCCGATTTTCATAGTATTTTTGAATTAAGTTTTTAAAGTGTTCAATGCCATGATATTTAAACATCAACCATAACTTAAAAGCATAAGCTTCTCGAGAACATTGTAAAGACTTAAGGCTCAAACTATACTTTCTATTCTGGTTGTTAGTAAATAGATAATTACCATTAAGTGCTATTGCTTCATCTACTAAAACTGATTGTTCTCTAACCAAAAATACCGAACATAATAGAGGAGCTGAAAGAAATTTATGGAAGTCAAATACAATAGAATCTGCTCGAGAACTCAGTTCTCTGTAAAACGCCGCATCTTCACTAAAATAAACCCCACCTCCCCAAGCTGCGTCAAAATGAATCCAAGGTTTCACAGCAAATTCTTGGAAGATTTCCAGGGTTTCTTCTACAGGATCGAAAGTTCCCAACGTCGTCGAACCCATCACACAGCAAAAGTAAATTAGCTCTAGATTTTCATCTTTAATTTTACTCACTAATTGTCTTAAATTTTCTAAATCAACGACTCCTTTTGTTGTAGTTTTAACATTAATAATTTGTTGAATTCCGCAAATTTTTGCAGCTTTACTAACAGAGTAATGAGAATGATCTGAAACGATAATAACTGATTTGTCTAAATCAGCTTTTCCTCTTTGCACGGCTAGGAATATAGATGCTAAATTAGATAAAGTTCCACCTGGATAAAATACTCCATCACCTTTAGTATAACCTACTAATTTTAGCATAGTTTCTACCATTTCTACTTCACAACGAGTAAAGATTGGTGAGCATTCTTCAGTATGAACATTAGAGTTAATGTAGCTAGACACAAAATCAGCAAAAACACCGATGGGATCTGGATAAGAAAATAAGTATTTTAAGTTTTTTGGGCTGTAGATATCTGGAGTTAAAGAAACAGTGGATTTAACAAATTTGTCAATCTTCTTCAACCTTTCTGGTTCTGGTAAACCATAAATACCATCTAGCATCTGCAAACATTGCTCGAGATATTGTTCTATTAGCATCCAATTTTTTTTACAAACAGTCTCTAAGAATTGTAATTATATCATGGTTGAAGTTTTGTGGGTAAATTATCAAATATCAGAACAGGAGATTCAATGTCAGAACTCTAACCTCTAACTATCAAGCTAAAGAAATTTAGCCTAACTTTTGAAACTTGGTATAATCTCAATAATTTTATCTGCTGGAACATTACCAAGTTCTCTAGGTTCTAACTTATGTAAACCACCTCCATAAACTCGGCTTTCACTTATCAATATATCTAACGAAATTTGATTCAAAATCTGCCAAACTTTCCTGAGTATATTCGGCTTTTTATTAAAAATATCCTCTAGCTCAAATTTCGGGTACAAAATCAAATAAACATTTGTCGCTGTTGCCTGAGAATGATTCAAAATAAATCTAAATGGTGTTTTTTTTAAGCTATCTTGACGCCCCATATAAGTACAAACTAACGCCGACGATTTACGATATTCCTGTTGATACCATAGTCGCCTATGTTTACACAAATAACGATTACTAATTCCCTTTTTGATTCCCATCTGAAGATACTGCCAAAGTGAGGGATATTGAAATTGAATTTCATTCTTTGATAAATCGCATGAAAGCAGGAATAACTGACGTTCTAAAATAGGATTACCTAAAGCATCAGCTTCAATTTCATCAACTGACAAATATCGCGGACTAGGTAAAATAGGAGTCAAAAATTCTGGAGGAAGTTGATATTTGGATATTTGTTCTGGCGTTAAAATAAAAAAATCGTTTGCCCCAGTTGCTAAACCACGTTTGATTGTAAATAATTCTGATAATTTGACTCCCTGACTATCAATTTTTATACTGCTATCTAATTTAGAAATATTTGTCCACTTATTAACATTTTTTAGTGCTTCAACAGATATCAATTGAGATTTTCTGGGCTTAGTTAAGCTACCACTATATGTCAACTCAACTTGATGATTATCTGATGGGATTTTATTTCTAAACCAAACTACTGAAGAAGAGACAAGAACATTTTTAAACTGTACATCTTTTGGCTCAAAGGAATGAACTCGCAATAATGTTACTTGAGTTAATAAATAATCTCTAATTTGCTGCCCATAATTCACATCCATAAACCCACTAGGAATTAACCATGCAGCCAAACAATTTTTAGCCATCCAGCAATGAGATAGAAGGAGAAAATGACAATAAATTCCTGCTAATTTACTGAGCTTTATTCCAGTTACATTTTCTGTTAAATTTTGCAATCTTAGCTTTTCATCTTTGGTTAAATGATGATGTCTGATATAGGGAGGATTACAGATTATTAAATTAGCTTTAGCTGCATCAAATTCTGGTGGAATACAAGTTGTAAAATCAGCAATATTTAATTTTAATCTTGTTTGACTCCAAAGCTGACTGGCTTCTTGACCACAGTGAGGATCTATTTCATATCCAATAGCTTCATCAATCTCCGATCTAGGAAATAAGTTTAATAGGGCAGAATAAAAAGCACCTGTTCCAAAAGCAGGATCGAGAAAGCGAATTTTGTGTTTAGGTAAAAGCTGTATACAATATTGAAGAATATCTTTTGCTAGTTCTGTTGGTGTAGCAAACTGACCAAGTTGATTTTTTTCAGCTTGAGTTTTAGTGGCATCAAGTTGGTTTTGTAACTTTATTCTGGCTAATTCTTGAGTTTGATTTACTATCATCATCTACACTCCAAATAGTGCTAAATCATCTATGCGATGTTCCCAGATCCAGTCTATACCTTCGGCAGCTTCATAGCCTAAATATCCACTATCAAAATAGCCACATAAAAATAAAATAAAATTGACACTATTGCCGTAAGTATTTCTTAATTGATTAATTTTAATAGCTTCCTCTTTCCGTCTTTTATTTGTATTTGTATAATCGCCTGCTGACTTCGCTTCAATTAATAGTGGCAACTCACCAATTTGAGAATTCAACGGCATGATAATATAGCAATTCCCACAGTTATGAAGTACATTTATGATCCCCCTAAATCCCCCTTAAAAAGGGGGACTTCCAGTTCCCCCCAACTCATCGGGGGGTTAGGGGGGATCTCCAGAACTGTACCTCACGAGCTTCGGAAATGCTATAGTATCAATAGGGATATTAATCTGTTTGCTACCTTTAGATTGTTTTACTGATATATTCATCCGAAATGAAAAACTGCCTGGATTGAGTTGATCAAACTGTAAACCACTGCCAGTTTCAATATAAGAATAACCTCTGTTTTCCAACCAATTTCTTATAGTAGAAAGTTGCCTTTGTTCTTGAGCATTACGAATAATAGGGTCAGCTAAATTACCACATAAGCGATCGGCAACAATTGTCGCAGCTCTACTAACTTCTATATCGGTTGGTTGTCTATCATTTTTGAGCCAAGGAAAGATATCTTGATCTAGCAATCTAATAATAATTAGACAAATTTTATCAAGTTCAGAATTAATTTATTCTGGATTCATTCGTGGCGGTATTCGTAGTTTTTCTTCCATATTCTTAACAAGGTTAGGTCGTACATCAGCAAGTCCAATGAGTCGATCGCGAGCAATAGGTGGCGCTGTTGCCATCCGTAATATAGGCAAGATAAATGGGTGCTGATACAGTATCTCCTGTGAGATATTTGTGAAATTAGCTGTCAAAATTAATGTGGACTCAACCTGTTGAGTGGTACTAAGACGAGTTTCTTTGTATGTTATCGGGGCAAACTCAAGAAACCAATTATTGTAGAAATCTACTGACTGAGTAATATCTTTTTTCCACAGATGGGGTTTATCTGCATTTACTGGCATTATTAAAACTTTTAAGCTCCTCAAATAATAACTTTAACTACAAGCGGAATGTAGGTTGAAAAAACCTATCGACGGGCAACAGCTAGCAAAGTAGAGAAGTTCCATAGAACGTCCCTACAGGGTTATCATTTTTAGGACTTACGCAAAGTCTAATAATTTGATCGTCTCATTCATATTTTCACTTTCAGTGATTTATAGCTGTAAATTAATTCAATCCCATTCAATTTTTTTTCCATACTTGAGTGAGTAGTAAAGTTCTAGTTTTTCCTGGCTATCACAACTAAGATCGCTCGTACCATTAGTTATATTTGGAAAGTAGAGTATAAACTCATTTTCTTTTTGAAATAATTTAACTGTGTCATCATTAACTTTTCCCTGCTTGAGTAAATGAGCATCATCACAAGGTGTAGGAGGTTTGGTAACAAATTGCAATGCCATTTTATATGGTTTGGGAAATGGATACTTATTTTTAAGTTCTTGGGATGACCAATTATAGTAATCTTCAAAGGATAAGGATATAGAATAATCAGCAGCATATATAAGATCATCAGAATATGAATCAGGGTTGTAAGCTATTGTTACATACATTCCCATACTAACTAGACTTTCAACAACTGGTTTAAAATCTCGATCGCCAGCAATTAAAACTGCATTAGTCATGTTATTACGAATCGTGTGATTCATCATATCTACTGTTAATAAAACATCCACTTCTTTTTGACGTTTATTGTTTGCATTACCTACCAAAGTTCCTAACTTAACGTGATATCCCTCTAGAGAACGGATTTGATTAAAACCTACATTCCGCACGACAAAATGTAGTATTCAAAAAGGAGTCAGGAGTCAGGAGTCAGGAGTCAGGAGTCAGAATTTCCTACGGAATGCTCCGCAAACAGGAGAAAATCATAGTGGTAACTTATGACTAAACAATCAAGTAAGTATTTATGCTTAATATTCTACTAAAAATTT
>JBCDJM010000093.1:0-25002 GCA_038747755.1 Cyanobacteria bacterium P01_H01_bin.35 | reverse complement strand
CTTTTTTCTCCGAATAAATACTTATAATTACACTAAGGCTAAATTTTAATTGTATGTATATTCAAGTATATTATAAATAATTAGAAAAATAAACAATATTTTAATATTAATTGATGATCTAGATCACACAAATATAAGTAATAAATCACTTTATTTAATGATGTAAATTACCGCTAAATAGCTGAAGTAAAAAGAAGATAGTAATAGTTAAATACAACACACACAAACACGACCACACAATGAAACGAATTATTAATGTCGGCACAAAAATTGCCTTAACTGCTTTACTATTAAATGCATCCTCTCAAGAGGCACAAGGTGTCGCTTTGACGGATGGAGTCTTTAGCTTATTTCTAGAATGTAACAATGACGGAACTGCCCTAGTTTTTGAAGGAGTGGATGGATGGCAGTATAGCCAAGATGCTACTGGAGATATGACTGATGGTGATAGTTACGACCTTACTGGAATGGCGGTTTTCCAAGATGGTAACGAGATGTTTGTTGCTATTGGTGGAAATATGCCTTTATTGGGTACGGGTTTAGACCGCAATTTAGATAAAATTTTCCCAGGAGACTTATTCTTTACTCCTGCGGGTCAGAATTTCCAAGACTCGATGGAAGCAGGAAACCTCCACGCTATTCACTTTTCAGGTAGTCAAGACTCCGGTGCTGATTCAGGTTTAGGGGTTTACAAAAACGTAGCAGCTAAAGGGGTAGGGATGCAGAACTTCGGGCATCGTACTCTTGATAACTATGAAGCTATAGTTAGTCCTAGCGGGGATAACTTCTATGGTAGCTTGGGAGCAAATAACTCCTACTTTAATGGTAGTGGTACTGGATACAATGTGATTGCTGGAGGTGACAGAGTTGCTAATGATGGGTTTCAAATGTTGACTGCTACAGAACTGACAGCAGAAGGGTTCAATCAAAACTCTTTGGGTGGAACTGAGTTTTTTGGCTTCAAATTCAATCTTGATGCAATAATTCCTCCAGAGCCTCCAAAAGATATTGACAGTCTCAGAGGAATTGCTGAAGGGTACGGCTTTGATTGGGATGGTCAACCTTGGGATGGACAACTAGAAGGATATGATGGAACCATCAGCAATCAACAAACTCAAATTGATAATTTCCAAGGTGAAGTAGAAGATTATCAAGATAAAATTAATGCTCACCAAGCACAAATAGATACTTACAATGAACGTCAAGCTGCTGCTGAGGAAGAAGTTGAACGTTTAGAAAAAGACGAAATCAAGCCTCTGAACAGAAGCAATAATAACGCTGCCAAGAAAGTTCCTGGCGGAGAAGCTAACAGTGAGATTAGAAAAGAGTTGAACGCTCGCAATCAAATAGTTAACAACCTGAATAAAGTTGAGGAAACTATTAATGAAAACCCACAGGAAATTCTTGAAAATGAAGCTAAACGCGATCGCAAACAAGCTCAACTTGATAATGTTCCTAGCCTAGAGGAAGCTATTCAACAGGCGAAGCCAGGAGCAAGCCCAACCATTCAGGATGCTTATGTTGCAGTTGCAGAACTTGAGTCCCAAAAAGAAGCTTGGGAACAATATAAGCAAAATAATAATTGGGAAAATTTAAACTTACAAGAAAAGCTAGAGCTACAGAGCAATTATAATGGAGATTGGATAGAACTGCGTAACGATGGTAGTCTGGCAAAGCAAGAACAGGAGCTGATTTTCTTTAACGATATTATTGCTGGTTTTGAAACTGAAGTTGCAAACGAGCGTCAAGGAAAAATTGACAATCTTCAGAATCAAGTCAACAATCTTCAAAATAAGATTGATAATCTAACACAAGAACTTGCAGATGCAGAAATAGATAAGCCAAATTTAGAACAGGAATTAGACGATTTCTACAATACACATTTCGACAGTGACAATAGTGAGAGCTTACAGCAAAAGCTAGCAGATATCATAGATAATTCTCAACAAAAATTGGATCAGCTCAATAATAAAAGGAATCTAACTGCTGCTCAGGAAGAGGAAAAGGCTTTCCATGCACAGAATATTATTGAGACTCAAAATCTGCTCGCTCAAATTGATGGTACTACTGAGCAGTCATCTATTGACAATCTTTTAAATGGAGCTAACCAGTATTTCAATGCTTTGAAAGCAGAAGCAAGCAATAGCGATCGCCCAGACGGTTTAAATCGTGGGAATTTTAAAACCTACACCGCTGAAGATTTAACTGTAGAGATTCCTGTTTACGATGAAAATGGGGAAATTGTTGATTACACTACTCATGTTTTTGGCGGAGTGGAAGTAGGTGATCCGAAAACTATTGGCAGTGAGTATCAGCGCCGTGAGTTTGAAGCAGGATTATTTGAGGTTGCTCGCAACGAGCGAGAGCAAGTAATGATTAACAATGGAGTGCTTAGTGAAAATGAACAGATAGCAAAGCAAGAGGATATAGATAGTCGCAATGCAGCAGAACGTCAAAAAGCTGAGATTGTAGAACAACAACAGGAGCAAATTGCCCTTAAGAATGAATTGCTCAGAGAGATTGAAGAAACTCTTGTTCCATTTATCGATGAAGCGATCGCTACTGAGAAACGGGAGAATATGCAAGAACGACTTGCTGCTGCCGAAGTTGAAAATCAGCGCGAGCAAGAGTTGGAAGAACAGTTCGGCATACGAACCGATCGAAATCTTGGTGGGGTTCCTGCTACCCCTGAAGAAGCCTTAGCTCGTCTCAATGAGACATCTTCAGCCAAGGTTCCCGAACCATCTTCACTAATGGGTTTATTTACTGTAATTGGAGCTGGTTTAGCTGCTTTAGGTCGTCGTTACAAAGGTTGATAAGTTGCCCTGGTAAACTACTGGGAAGTAAAGAGTCAAAACTTCACTTGTTAGGATGTTGAGCTGTGGTTAACAATTAATCATTATTAGTAGGGAGGTTCCATGGAACCTCCCTACTAAGTTTTGCTTGTTAGGTTTCATCAATTTTAAAAGTGCTAAAATTAATCAATTACACAGAAACCAGATTTATGAACTAAAATTGGTGAAGTAAAAGCTATGAATCTGGGTGAGAAACCTAGATTATAGGTTTCATTGCGTAATTTATATCAAAATAAATCATGTTAGTAAATGAAATTAATCAAGTCCTAGGCAAACCTTATTTCCAAACTAATAACTGTCTAATTTATCAACTTGATTGCTTAGATGCAATGATAAAAATTCCAGATGATTTGATTAATTTAACAGTAACTAGCCCTCCATATAATATTGGTAAAGACTATGAGAAAAATTTGCCAATTGATGAATATTTATCTTGGTGCAATATGTGGCTATCAGAGATTTATAGAATTACTTTAAATACAGGAGCTTTTTGGTTAAACTTGGGATATTTATCTATTCCAGATCGTGCTAAAGCTATTCCTATTCCTTATTTAATTTGGGATAAAATTCCTTTTTATTTAATTCAAGCAATTGTTTGGAATTATGGAGCGGGAGTAGCAGGTAAAAAGTTCTTTTCTCCCAGAAATGAAAAGTTTCTTTGGTATGTGAAAAATTCTGATAAGTATACGTTTAATTTGGATGAAGTGCGCGACCTAAATGTTAAATATCCTCATCAGAAAAAAAACGGTAAATTAAAAGTTAATCCTAAAGGAAAAAATCCTACTGATGTTTGGCAGTTTCCTAAAGTTACTTCCGGTAAAAATCGAGCTGCAAAAGAAAGAACTCCTCATCCAGCTCAATTTCCAATTGCTGTAGTTTCTAGAATAATTCAAGCTTGCTCAAATCCCAACGAAATTGTTTTTGATCCGTTTCTTGGTTCGGGTACTACAGCAGTAGTTGCTTTAAGTTTAAAACGGCAGTTTATTGGGTTTGAAATTAGAGCAGATTATTGTGAAATTGCTGCTAATAGAGTTGAGAATTTTTTGACATAAAAACAAGTTGATGCAGAACAATTATCCTTATTTTAAGTTTTTGATTTACAAAGGTAATTCTAATAGCTTGTAACGTTCTACATCTAAACTTAATTTTGCTTGTTGTCCTGTAGCAGCTACTTGACCCTGCCAATCATCTTGATCTAACCAACCAAACCTTACTAAAGTAATTTTTGGTCTTTCTGAAGCAGGGTTATTTCTATTAAATTTCTCAAAATTAATTGCTAAACAGTAACCGGATTTACTTTTTTTTAATCTACTGTTAGTAGTGCTTTTTTGAGCATAACTACGATTTCCATATATACTACGCTTACTTGAGGAAGTTTTCATCTCAATTGAGTAGTATTCATTAGTAATACAAACAATATCTTTTTCATTATTATTTTCTTCTCTTCGCCAAATATTAGGATATTTCCTAGCTAATTCCAAAGGAATAAGTTCATGTAAAAAGTATCCCATAATCTGAGGACGAGGAAATAAATCTACTCCTATTTTATAGGCAGAACTTGTAATATTAGATTCAAAAATTTCACGCCAAACTTGATTAATCAATTCACAGATTTCATTAGATTGAGAGGGTGTTCTTTGATAAGTTCTAGTGTTTTTGCCTTCCACGCTTCTACAGGAAGTCCCGCATAAGGTGATAGCATTTATTGAATACCCTCTAACAATTTACTCGGTGATACTTCTAAAGCTCTAGCTAAACGTAGAATATTCAGAAGTGCAACATTTCTTTCTCCACGCTCAATACCACCGATATAGTTTCGGTGTAATCCTGCTAGTTCAGCTAATTTCTCTTGAGAAAGTCCTTTTGCCTGTCGCAATTTTCGCACTTGCTGACCAAACATTTTTAACTCAATATTTTCCGACACTATTACAGGCTAGCACCGAACATAAATCTGAATCTACACACTATAAGTGTGATTCAGTTTTTTTCATTATTTTTTTTAGTAATCACACAGACAACATAATTTGCGAACCTTGAGCTGTTTTACTAACTTCAATTCTCGCCTGAAAAGCTTCTTTAAAATGTGGAATATGAGTCACAGTTAATATACAAGAAAAATCCGCAGAAATAGCATTAATAGCAGCAATTAATCTGTCACATCCCTCGGCATCTTGAGTACCAAAACCTTCATCAATAATCAACAATCGCAAGGCAGTACCGGAACGTTGCGCTAATAATTTTGACAAAGCCAAACGAATCGCAAAATTGACTCGAAAAGCTTCCCCTCCTGAATAAGTTTCATAAGGTCTTGTTCCTTTTGTATCTGCAATTAAAATATCTAACGTATCTATCCATTTAGAATTTTTCTTACTTCCTTTCGTGGCTTTTTGGGTAACAAATTGAACGTGCAATTGATTAGCACTTAATCTGGCTAAAATTTGATTAGTTTCTGCCTCTAACTGGGGCAAAATATTTTCAATCATTAATGCCTGAATTCCCTTTTTACCAAAAGCCAAACTTAACTCTTGATAAACTCTATATTGCCGTTTCTTACTTTGTAATTCTTCCAATTGTTGACTATTCTGAGCTTGCAAATTTTCCAAATGTTGTAACTGCTGTTGCACTTTGCCTAAACTTCCCAACTGTTGGTCTAATTGCTGACGACGGTCTTGAATTTTTCTGTCTAAATAGGCAATTTTTTTATCCAGGTCTGGAGTTTGTTCTAACTGTTCATTCAAAACCGAAATCTGACCTTTAATTCCGGCTAAATCTTGCTGCCGATTTTCGATAACTCCCTTTAATTCATTTATCCTTTCTAGTAACTGAGGATATTGTTTTTGAGCTTGACGTAATTTTTCAATTCTAGTTAACCAAAATTGTGCTTTTCTCAACTCCGATCTAACGTTATTATGCTCATCTAAATCATACCCAATCTCAGAAATTTCTCTCTCAATAACCACAATTTGTTGTTGTACTTCAGAACTTTGTTTTTGTTGCTCCAAATCTTGTTCCAAACTAACTATTTGCTCCTCAATTTCTGGCATCTGACAGCGAACTTTTCCTAACTTTGTCTCCGCATCTTTAATCTGCCCATACTTAATTTCTGCCCACCTTAATTTCTTTTCCTCTTCCCTCGCTAAACTATGACTCCGATCATCATAATTAAATTGTTGAATTTGCTGTTCTAAAGTGCTAATTTCAGCATATAAATTAATCGCAAAATCTCCCGTATGTAGCGATCGCTCAATTTCTGCTACTTCCTCTACTAATTCTTGCAGCAAACTTTCATCCTTTTTAATATTATCCAACTGTACCTGTAAACCACCCCGACGCTCCCGCAACTCATCATATTTAGCCAACTCTTCATCTATTTCTCGATATTCTGTTCTCAAAACCTTAATTTCTCGCTCAGAAAGAGTCAGTTGTTCCCGCGCTACCCACAATAAATCTCTAATTTCCTTTTGCTGAGTTTGATGTTTATCTACCACCAAATGCCAATGATGCTCGTCCAAGGGGCGATCGCATAAGGGGCAAGGTGGATATTCTTTGACTCCAGTTTTACCATTACCATTACCTTGATTTAATAATAGTAACTTTTGATCCAACTCTCCCAGTCTGGTTTCATAATCTTTTTTACTGCGAATTAAACGTTCGAGAAATTGATGTCTTTCCTGACCTTTGTCTCGCACCCGTTGTTGATAAACCCGCTTATTATCCAGTTGAGTAATTTCTGCGACTACTTCCTGTAAGGTTGCTTGTAGTTGAGGTTGCTTTTGCTGTTGAGTTCGTCGTAGTTGACAAACTCTAGAATTAAGTTCTTCTAAACGAGCGCTCAAACGTGCTTGTTTCTTTTCGAGTTCGGTTTGTAATTTTTGCCGTTGTTGCACTAACGGAGTAACTTCCACCTGCAACTTATCTAGTTCGTTTAATTTTGCTCTTGCTGCGTTTAGTTGTGTCAGAGCAGTTTCAATATCAGCACGCTTACTCAGAATATGTAGGTTTTCTTGTTCCTGCTCCTTCAGGGAATTTAACTGCGCTCGACATTGCTGAATATTGTTTTGTAGTTTCTGGAGTTGTTGCCGTTGTAGTTCCTGAAGTTGTTGACGTTGGTTGAGAGCATTCTGGTGTTTTTTGAATTTAGCAGATAAATTTTCTTCAGTAGTTTGCAAGTTTTGAAAATCAGCATATCCAGCATTAATTTCATTCTCCTGTTTCACTACTGCTAATAATTCATCTTGTTGCTGTTGAGTAGTTTTTAGCTCCTGTTGAAGGCGATAACATTCTTGCACCAGTTTGTCGTATTGTTGTTGTTGACCTTGCAATAATTTTTCCCAAGTTTGCCGCTCATGTTGTTTGCCTTGGAGTTGTTTAAGTTCTTGTGTCTCAGTTTCTTGTTGTTGTTGGAGTTGAGCAAGAGTAGTTTGGAGATGAGTCTGTTGTTTAGCGATCGCTTCTTTTTGTTCGAGTTGTTTTTGGTTCGCTTCTAGACTTTGTTCGAGTATTTCGACTTTTGCTTTAAACTCCCGAGCAATATCTTTTGCCTTTTCTCCCAGGGTATCATATTGGTCAAGTTTTAGGAGAGAGGCAAGAATTTCTTTTCGTTCATTGGGGCGTTTGAGCATAAATTCATCTGCCCTACCTTGACGCAAATATGCCGAATTTACGAATGTATCGTAGTCGAGTTTAAGATGTTCGATAATACTTTGTTGGGTTGCTCGGACACCTTTTTGAGTCAGACTTTTAAACTGGGAACCTGTATTAATTTGAAATTCTAGAGTTGGTGAATGACCTCGACGACGCCCACGAATAACACGGTAAATGTTACCGTGGGTGGAAAATGTAAAATCTACCCGTACTTCTTTTTCTCCCAGACTGATAATATCGTCTTCGGTGGCAGCACGACTATTTCCCCATATTGACCAGGCGATCGCTTCTAGTAGGGAAGATTTTCCTGCACCATTAGGTCCGCAAATACAGGCAGTGTGCAGACCTGTGAAATCTAGGTTTGCTTCGTGATAGCTGAGGAAATTTTTGAGTTGCAGTTTTTGAGGAATCATTTTATTATGGCGCTTTTATTTGTCAAGCTTTACTAAACTAATAATGTTTTACTAAGTTGTTTTCTAATTAATTTGGTTAATATTAATTTTTTCTGTTCTTTTTCTCTCTTTTATCTGTTGTTTGTTAGACAACGGCTACATTCATTTAGTTAGTTTTTTGACTTTATTTTTCACCTTTTACATTAACATAAAAAAATGAATATTGTTCTTATAGTTTTACCTATAAATATAAACCATTGAATTCTTAATGGTAGACTTAATCTAATTTTTTCTATATTTAGTGTGATTAATTCTTGATTTACACTATATATATAAATTTTTCGAGGTAGCAATTGCATTTTAATCTGTTGAGCAACCACTCTAATTAACTTGGTTTGAACTTGATAGTATAAGTGTTCACTTATTTCTTACTGTCAAAAAAGAGCGATGTAGCTGCCACTATGCTCCGCTAACACCTGTTTTTTTATTTATTTTTAGCTGGATTGCTTGATAGTCTATGATGATAATTCTTGAGTAACTATTCCGATCGTAATTATCTCATCTGCTAAAATTTCTTAAAATTTCTTAAAATTTCTTAAAATTTCTTAAAATTTAGAAAAGTATTATTTACTCATACTACTAATTACTACATAATATCGTTTATAATCTCCTCATAATACCGTGTTGTTACTATAATTACTAAGGTTGCGTAAGTCGTGAAAAAATTATGTTAGAGTTAGGGGAAACAATACTTGAATTAGTGTAGAATTTTTTATATATCACAATATTTTTAATATGTATTCCTTGGCCTTAAACACTTATTAAATGTAAGCATTCAGCACTCAGCAATGAGCTATCAGTCCATTACCTTTAGTTTATAATTCGATCTACTCATTCTTGTTCTTTAATTTATAGGTTGAAAATGTAGTAGAAGATAAACTAATGTTTACTGAATTTTAACCTCGCCCTTAAAGGCAGGATCTTTAAAAACTGAGAGCCGATCACTAATAGCTGTTTGCGCAGCATTCCGCAGGAAATGCTTACTATTAAATTCCTTTGCTGTAAGTCAATAAACCCTATCATGTCAACAAATACAAATGCCAAGTTCATTCTTATTGTAGACGACAATCCCACAAATTTATCTGTACTCTCAGAAGCGTTGCGTGGTGCAGGGTTTCGTTCTCGAGTAGCAATGGATGGAGAAAGTGCTTTAACCCTAGTTGAGCGGAATCAACCTGAACTAATATTACTTGATGTACAAATGCCAGGAATAGACGGTTTTGAAACTTGCCTTCGTCTAAAAGAAAACCCTGCTACTGCATCGATACCCATCATTTTTACAACAGCTCTTGCTGATATAGAAAGTAAAACCAAAGGATTTGCTCTGGGTGCAGTTGATTATATTGCCAAACCATTTGAACAGGGTGAAGTTATAGCAAGAGTCAAGGTACATTTGCAACTAAAGCACCTGACAGAATCTCTTGAAGAACAGGTATGCGCTCGCACAAATGCTTTACAAAAAGCCCAAGTGCAACTGGTACAGCAAGAAAAACTCTCTAGTCTTGGTGAAATGATCTCTGGAATTGGCCATGAACTTAATAATCCAATTAACTTTATTGTCAATAATATTGAGCCACTGGAAGAGTATATAACTGGAGTTAGTAAGATTCTGCATTTGTATCAGCAGGAATATGCTAGACCTTCAGCCAACTTAAAGGATGCTATTAAGGATTTGGACTTAGAATTTGTTCTAGAAGATATGGCAAAGATTTTAGAATCTTTTAGATTAGGTACTGAAATGATCAAGGACATATCGAGCTCACTACGAACATTTTCTCGTTCAGATAGTGAAACTAAATCTCTAGCAGATTTGCACGAATGTTTAGATAGCACTCTAATGATTTTGCAGCATCGTCTTAAAAGTAAAGGCGATCGCAACGAAATAGAAGTTGTCAAAACTTATGGAACATTGCCCTTAGTGTTGTGTTATCCAGGACAAATGAATCAGGTCTTTATGAATATTTTAGCAAATGCCATTGATGCTCTAGATGAAGCAATAGTTCAAGGAAAATTGCACGATCGAGTTCCTCAAATTAAAATTAGAAGTCAAATAACTTCCGAGGAACGAATAGTTATCAAAATAGCAGATAACGGAATTGGCATTCCCGAATCCATTAAAGAACGATTGTTTGAACCGATGTTTACAACTAAACCAGTTGGTAAAGGTACAGGGTTGGGGTTGGCGATCGCTAATCAAATTATTGTGGAAAAACATAATGGCACACTCAGTATTAATTCTCAAGTTGGAGAAGGTACAGTATTTGTGATTGAAATTCCAGTTGAGAATATTTAAAAGCCGTTCCCTCAATTTTTGACTTTTTACTTGAATAATCAGCATAAATTACGATCGCTCACTCCCAACCCTAATTAATGAGTCCCCTATTTCTCACTGCTCCCTACTCCCTGCTCCCTACTATACAATTAATATACTTATGGTTAATATCTCCAAGTCACAATCTGAGTCAATATATAATCCTCCTAAAAAAAGGAAGTCATCCTTATTTTTCGTAATACTCATTCCCTTTTTTCTCCAGATTTCAGCAGCCGTTGGTTTGACAGGTTGGTTGTCAATTCGTAATGGACAAAAAGCAGTCAACGATCTGGCTAGTCAACTCAGACAGACAACAGCAACTAACATTGAGCAATACTTAGAAACATATCTAGCAACCCCTCATCTACTGAATCAAATTAATATTCAGGCAGTCAAACTACAACAATTTAACATTCAGGATGCAGAGAGTAGACAACGCCAATTCTGGGAACAGATCAATTTGTTTCCTGGGATTGGAAGTATTGCCTTTGGTAGTAGTGCTAATGGAGAGTTGACAGCAATTCAATATACCTCTGATCGCTCGAAGATAATTCTTGTGAAATCAGATATCTTAACAGAGAACAAATTAACAACCTATCGATTAGATAAAACTGGCAGTCGCACAGAGATTATCAAAGTCAAGTCAAAGTACGATCCACGAAAGCGTTCTTGGTATCAGGATTCTCTTCAACAAACCTCTCCCTCTTGGAATCCAATTTTTAGCTTCTTGAGCGATCCCCAACTCTTAGTTTTACCAGCAAGCACTCCTGTCTATAATCTAGATGGGAAGCTTTTAGGAGTTTTAGCCAGCCGTCTCTATCTCTCACAGATTAATGAATTTCTAGCCGGCTTAAAAATTGGTAAGACGGGCAAGATTTTTATTATGGAGCGGGATGGTACTCTGGTTGCCACTTCTAGCTCCGAACGAGTTACGGTTCAAACTGCAACAGGCGCTAAACGGGTGAAGGCTGAACTAGCAGAGAATGAGCTGATTCGTCTTACAGCAAAGACACTAGCAGAGCGTTATGATAATTTGGCAGCGATTAATAGCACACAACAACTCGAATTTAAACTAAATGGGGAGCGTGAGTTTGTCGAAGTTTTGCCATACACTGATGAAAAAGGGTTAGATTGGTTGGTTGTAATTGCTGTTCCAGAATCAGATTTTATGGAACAAATTAATGCTAATACTCGGATTACAATTCTCATGTGTCTAGGGGCGTTAACTCTGGCAACAGCGATCGGTATTTTAACAACTAGATGGGTGACTCAACCTATTATTCGCTTGAACCAGGCCGCGAAAAATATCGCCACAGGAAAATGGGAGAGCGCTATTGATATTCATCGCCAAGATGAAGTAGGTGAACTAGCTGAGTCATTTGACTACATGGGGAAGCAGTTACAAACAGCTTTTGAAAGTTTAGAACAAAAGGTTGAAGAGCGGACAGCGGCTTTGGCAGAATCAAATCAACAACTGGAAAAAGCAAAAGAGCAAGCAGAAGTTGCTAACCAAGCTAAAAGCGAATTTCTCGCCAATATGAGCCATGAGTTACGGACTCCCCTCAACGGTATACTTGGTTATGCTCAAATCCTACAACGTTCTCAAAACATGAGTGAGAAGGAACACAATGGTATTGGTATCATCCAACAGTGTGGCTCTCACCTACTCAACTTAATTAACGATGTTCTCGATCTCTCCAAAATTGAAGCTCGCAAGCTCGATCTCCTTCTCACCGAGTTTCATTTTCCTTCTTTCCTGCAAGGGGTTGCTGAAATATGTCGTATCCGCGCTCAACAAAAAGCTATAGATTTTTACTACACTCCCGATGAGAATTTACCCATAGGTATTCGTGCTGATGAAAAACGACTACAACAAGTATTGATAAATCTTCTGGGAAATGCGGTTAAGTTTACTGATGCTGGTAGTGTTACTCTGAATGTGACAGCAGAAAAACTGGAACAAGACTCAAGCCGATATCACCTGCACTTTGAAGTCAAAGATACAGGAGTAGGAATGACTCCAGAGCAACAAGCAAAAATTTTCTTGCCATTTGAGCAAGTCGGCGATCGCCAAAAACAGTCAGAAGGTACAGGTTTGGGATTAGCTATTAGCCAGAAAATCGTGAAATTAATGGGCAGCCAACTAAAAGTTAGCAGTGAAGTTGGTAAGGGTAGTACCTTCTGGTTTGATATAGAAGTAGCGGAAGCTAAAGAATGGGCAACAACTTCTAGAACTATTAACCAGGGAACTATCTTGGGTTATAAAGGTAAAAAACGTCGTGTGTTAGTAGTAGATGACCGTTGGGAAAATCGGTCAGTGGTGATAAATTTCCTAGAAATGCTAGGTTTTGAAATGAGTGAAGCAGCAAATGGCAAAGAAGCTTCGGAAAAAATGATGGTATTGCCACCAGATTTGGTTATCACTGACATAATGATGCCAATAATGAATGGTTATGAATTACTAGAGCGCATCCACAGTTCGGAAAGTTTGAAAGATGTGGTAGCGATCGCTTCTTCTGCAAGTGTATTTGAGAGTAACCAACAAGATGCACTTGATGCAGGAGCAGATGTGTTTCTACCCAAACCTATACAAACCGATATATTACTACAAATTTTGGAGCAGCATCTTGACTTAGAGTGGGTTTATGAAGAAGAGGAAAAAGTATCGGTTGACGTGGCTAAGATTACCGAGTCCGATGGGATTATTCCTCCTAGTCAAGAAGTATTGCAACAATTACTTACCCTAGTTGAGGATGGTGATATTCAAAGTGTGATAGAAACTGTTGAAGAGCTTCAGAAATCACAAGCAACTTCTAGCGCTTTTGCTCAAGAGATTTTGCAAATGGCAAACAATTTCCAACTCCAACGGTTACAAACCTTCATCGAAGAGTATCTTGATTAAAATGAAAATTATTTGCAATTAAACAAAGAATAGGAATATGATACATTAAAAACATTAAGCTTAAAAAGACTCAGTTTCCAGAATTTTCAAAGAGGTTGTATTGATGAAGTTTATCTTGTGGCCAAACAATCCCTTTCTCAGATATTCCTTAGTATTTAGCTTACTGTTATCTATCAACACGATCGCTATTAGTTGTAGTTCAACTTCTTCTTCTAACGAATCTTCTCAAGGTGAAAAAATTTCCTCCCCTAATCTCCCTGTGGGCAATACTTTAAGGGTAGCAGTTAATCCTTGGCAAGGCCAAGAAATGCAGGCAGAATTAGAACCTTTAGCTGAATATCTAGAAACAATCCTGAAACGTCCGGTTAGTTTCCAAATCACTAAAAGTTATGCCGAAGCACTTGAATTGATTGTAACAGAAGAAGTAGATATGGCACATATAGGCCCTTTCAACTATATCAAAGCTAAAGAACGCAATCCTAATCTTCAACCATTAGTTATACCAATAGATAGAGTTAGTGGTAGACCTTGGTATACTAGCGTCATTGTTGCCAATACTACCAAAAATATTCAAACGTTGGAAGATTTAAAAGGTAAACGCTTTGCTTTTGTAAGTCCATCTTCTACTTCTGGATTTCTGATACCCATGACAGGTTTAAAAGCTGCAAACATTGACCCCACAAGGGATTTTTCTAAAATTCGCTATTCTGGAAGTCACTATAAAGCTACACAAGATTTAGCAGATAATGTAGTAGATGCAGTAACTAACGATAAAGCATCTTTCCTAGGGACTCAAAAATCGGGAAAACTTGATGCTAATTACAAAATTATTTGGGAGTCAAAACCAATACCTGGAGCGCCTATAGTTATCAATACAATGAAGTTTTCACCCGAAAAGATTGAGCAACTGCAAGAAGCTTTTATTGATGCTCCAGTAGGTCTTGTAGACATGAGTGGTAGAGAATCTGCTGGTTATACCTTGACTAAAGATGCAGATTTTGAAGAAATACGACAAATCTACAACCGTCTGAAGTCTACAACAGTACCCGAAAAATGAAGATTCTGACTAAATTTATCGCTTCAACAGCAATTTCTGTAGGATTAGTAGCTGCTTTACTCGGAGGTAGTACACTCTTAATTAGACAGATAGAAAAATCTATAGATAAAACCCGCAGTCGTACCAATCAAGCAGTTCTTACAAGTCAAGAACTTAAGCTTTCTCTAGAAAAGCAAACTTCTGCACTCAAAGATTATCTTTTGCTTAATCGTAATGCTGTTTATATGAACAGCTATGAGCAAGAGATGTCAAAATTTTTGACCAGTGTAGAAGAGATGAAACAGCTTATACCAGAATCTAAAAAAACCGAAGTGGTAGGTCGTCGTCATCAATTTCTTGTCCGCTTAGTTAATAGGATAGTAAAAGATAAAGATTATTCTACTTCTCGGATCAAGCAAGATGTCATAGCAATCAACTCATTCGAGGATGATATTCTTCTGTTTCTCGGCTCTTTGGTGGAGGAACTACAGCAAGAAGATACTATTAACGAACAAGTTGCGATGCAATTTAAGCGAAATGCCGCCATTGTCACCTACTGCTTAATTGGCGTAGTGTTGCTTATTTTCATTGGTCAGTTTTCTCTAACACTGTTACCAGTAATTCGCTCAATTCAAACCCTACAAATTGGTGCAACAAAATTAGGGATGGGGGATTTAAGTTATCGTTTGAATATTCAGACTGGTGATGAAATTGAGCAATTATCTCAAGAATTTAATCAAATGGCAGTTAAATTAGCTGAGTCTTACAATTCATTGGAACATAAGAGACAAGCTGCTGATGCTGCCAATCAGGCCAAAAGCGAATTTTTAGCCAATATGAGTCACGAACTCCGTACCCCCCTCAATGGGATTTTGGGTTACGCTGAAATCCTCAATCGTTCCCAAAGCTGGGGAGAAAAAGAACACAAAGGCATTAAGATTATTCACCAATGTGGTTCCCATTTACTCACACTGATTAATGATATTCTGGATATCTCCAAAATTGAAGCTCGCAAACTAGAATTACAACCGCAACCGATTCATTTACCATCTTTTCTCCAAGGAATAGGGGAAATTATTCGTATTCGGACGGAAAAAAAAGGGGTTGATTTTGTTTATCTACCAGATCCTAATTTACCAGAAGGTATTTTAACCGATCCTAAAAGATTGCGTCAGGTACTGATTAATTTATTAGGAAATGCTGCTAAATTTACTGAAAAGGGTAAAGTAACATTTAGGGTAAAGGTAATTGGTTCTACGGCAGCACAAAAACAAATTGAATATCAAATACCTGAAGATAACGTCAGACTATGCTTCCAGATTAATGACACAGGAATTGGTATGAGTCCAGATTCTTTAGAAAAAATTTTCCAACCCTTTGAACAAGTTGGTGAGGGGAAACTAAACGCTGAAGGAACAGGATTAGGACTTGCTATTACTCATAATATTGTTAGTCTTATGGGTAGCGAGATTCAAGTTACAAGTGAATTAGGAGTGGGTAGCATTTTTGCTTTTGAAGTCAATTTGCCTCTATCTAAAGAGTGGCAATCTAAAGTTATGACTAACAGTGAAAAGCAATTAATTGGTTATGCAGGAGAGTCACAAACTGTGTTAGTAGTTGATGATAAGTGGGAAAACCGCTCGGTAATTGTCAGCTTACTGGAACCTCTAAAATTTAATGTCATTGAAGCAGTAAATGGGAAAGATGGTTTGGATAAGGCTAATCAGTTGCAGCCAAACTTAATCATTACCGATTTAATGATGCCAGTGATGGATGGATATGACTTTATGAAGAAAATCAGAGAATCGGAAATACTTAAGGGAACTTCAGTGATTGTCTCTTCTGCATCTGTTTCTTCGATGGATAAACAGCAGAGTTTGGATGCTGGTGGGGATGCTTTTCTAGAGAAACCTGTAGCAGCAGATGAATTATTTAAGCTACTGCAAGAACATTTACAGATTACCTGGAAATATGAATCTCTTCTTACTCCTGATGCTACTGAGTCACAACATCAGCAAAATAGTAGTAAGACAGAAACTACTACCCCAGATATGATATTACCCCCACTACCAGAGTTGGAAAACTTATTTGAACTTGCTCAACAGGGTAGATTAAAAAAGTTGGTAGCAGCAGCTCAAACTTTAGAACAAGAGAATCAAGATTATAGTGCCTTTGTTGAATATATTGTTCAGCAAGCTAAAGACTTTGAAATTAAAAAAATTACAATTTTTATTCAAGAATGTCTTGAAAAGAGGGAATAGGGAGTAGGGAGTAGGGGGAGTAGGGGAGCGGGGGAGTAATTTTTTTGCTCAACTATGCGCCCAAAATCCTAACTTTTTGATTTTTCGGGAACCGTGCATAAAGAGCTGAAAATTAGGTGTCTCTTTGCAGGATAACCTAAATATTTGTACCAAAATTTATCAAACTGGTATTATAAATCGCGTAACAAACAGCAGTATAAAATTATGGATAATTCAGATTTAATTTTAGTAGTAGATGATACTCCTGCTAACTTAGCAGTTCTTTCAGAAGCCTTAAGTGATGCTGACTTTGAAGTAGCGATCGCCACGGATGGTGAATTAGCTATTAGTCAAGCAGAATTAAGTTTACCTAGTTTGATTCTTCTTGATGTAATGATGCCTGGTATCGATGGTTTTGAAACTTGTCGTCGTCTCAAAGCTTCTAAGATAACTCAAAATATACCTATAATTTTTATGACAGCTCTTAGCGATGCCACTGATAAAGTTAAGGGACTTAGTTTAGGAGCTGTTGATTATGTGACGAAACCATTTCAAGAAGCAGAATTGATTGCCCGCGTGAAAACACAGTTAAGATTATACCACCTCACGGAAAACTTAGAACATCAAGTAGCCGAACGTACATCAGAACTAAAACAAGCTTTACAACAAGTGCAGCAGTCCCAGGTTCAGTTGGTGCAATCGGAAAAAATGGCAGCTTTAGGACAGTTAGTTGCAGGAGTTGCCCATGAAATTAATAACCCTGTTAACTTTATTCATGCTAACCTCAACCACATGGAGGAATATACGCAAATCTTTTTAGATTGTATACAACTCTATCAAAAAAACTACCCTCATCCTGTTGATGAGATTCAAGAGCAAGCTGAAGATGTCGATATAGAATTTGTGCAGTCAGATGTGATTAAAACCCTAGCTTCTATGAAAATAGGTACTGAACGTATCCGAGAAATAGTATTGTCGCTGCGAAATTTTTCTCGTATAGATGAAGCCGAATTCAAAGCTGTTGATATTCACGAGGGTATTGAAAGCACTCTAATGATTTTGCAACATCGCTTCAAGGCTCAACCCAAACGCCCAGAGATTCAAATAATCCGAGATTATGACAAACTACCTCCTATAGAATGCTACTCTGGCCAACTAAACCAAGTCTTTATGAATATTCTGGCAAATGCTATTGATGGCTTAGAAGAGTCTAATGCCAATCTTACATATCAACAAATCAAGGATAACCCGAATCAGATCGTAATTCGTACTTCTGTAATTGATTCAAAATCTGTGGAAATTGCGATTACAGATAATGGTTGTGGTATTCCAGAACATATTAGAGAGAATATATTTGACCCATTTTTTACAACAAAACCTGTAGGTAAAGGAACGGGTATGGGTTTGTCTATCAGCTATCAAATCATTATAGAAAAACATCAGGGTGAACTCAAATGTTTTTCAGAACTTGGACAGGGCACAAAGTTTGTGATTCAAATTCCAATTCATCAGTCATAGAAAGTTAAAAGTTAAAAGTTAAAAGTAAGAATTTTTGGAAGTTAACAGTTAAAAGTCATAGAAAGTCAAAAGTAAGAAAAAAACGAAGGATTTCATCAACATCAAAAAACAACACCTAAGATTTACTCACTGAGTGACTTCCTTCCATTTTTGGATTATCTTTGGAGATGTACTAAGCTATTAACCTTAGTTACGTTGCTCCCTATTTTACCAATTAAGGAAATATCAGTTTTCTATCTAGGTGTTGCTTTTGAGTATTGAATGAGACAGATTTTCTTGGATTTAACAGAGTTGTAACCTCCTGAGTTGCTAAAATTATTTCCTCTATTTTACTAAATTTGAAATGGAGTGAAACTCAAACATGAACTTGATAATTTTTTACTCCCAATACCATTCAGACTTGAGAAAATACTAGCTTCTGACAAAGGAGTTCCTGTTCTTTTAATCACACAGATAACTAAATTTAGCAGTGTTGTTTTTTCCTCCTTATTTGTATGTATTAGTATGTTAATTGCTTAAGCATTCTTGGAGTTTTACCTTCTTACTAAGAAGATGAGGTTATGAATATTTGAAGCTTTACTACTTCAATTACTAATCTAACATTTTTCCTGATTATTACAAGGGAAATTTACTAAACTTTACTTTTTAATTATTGTTATTATTCAGCAGTCTTTTGCATAGAACAACACCCACCTATACTCACTACATTACTTCCTCTTTTCCTCTTCAGGTCTTGGAATTATACAGTGTTAAATTTACTGTAGTATTCCTCATCTTATTAGTAGGAAGTATTCGCTTTTTAGATGGGTGTTATTCTGGATTTGTATTGAGACATTCTGAAAATAGAACAGCTTTTTTTTACCTCCTTAGCTGAGTGATTTCCTCTGTATGATTAAAGGTTAAATAGAGTTAGACTCTTTCAAAAATTTGAGTTCATTGCTCCCCTAAAACAATTTCAGGAAATATCAACTATCGTCGGTTGCTGTTGGTGTCTAAAGAGACAGATGAGCGATGGATTAAACAGTTTGTTTGTTACCTCCTTAGTTATCATTTCAACTCTTGTACATCTGTCAAAGAAGTTGATTTACTTCTTCATATTTATAATTTAGCACTATTAATCAAGTTTGCAAGTTAATGTAATCAAACTTCACTTAATAAGTATTCAAGGCTTTTTATATTGTAAATCTAGGTTAAATTTTAGTTGCATTTACCATATAATAAAAACTTGACTGAAAGTACGGTTACGAAATAATTTAGTATTTAAGAAAATATAAGATCAACAATGTTAAGAATTGAAAAAATATAAATTAAAGAACGGTTATGTGTTAAATAGCGATCGCAATATTCTTAATAACTGTCAATGTTCATTTACTAGATATAGGCATGAACTTGGACTTGTGGCTTTTGGACTTTTGACTTTTGGCTTATAATTTTGAACTTGAAAAATTTGAGACACAATTGTGGGATTCTAATAATATATAAACTACTAATCTAATCAACCAATTATCTAAAATCTAAAAAAAGTCAATATAACAAGACCCCAATTAACTGGCCCATAAAAAGAATGTTAAAAACATCAATTCCATCTATACGAGAACAACAAAATCCCTTAGTATCCCAACTAGCAGAAACTATAGAAGCAGTTTGGCAACGCTACCTAGACCTAGAACCATATTACCTACCTGCAGAGCTAGGTTATGTAGAAGGCCGTCTGGAAGGGGAAAAACTAACAATTGAAAACAAATGCTATCAAACTCCCCAGTTTCGTAAGCTACATATAGAACTGGCAACTATAGGCAAAAACCTAGATATATTGCACTGTGTCATGTTTCCTAGGACAAGTTACGCCCTACCTATGTTTGGTACAGATTTAGTTGGGGGAAGGGGCCAAATAAGTGCAGCAGTAGTCGATCTATCACCCCTAAGCCAAGACAGAAAACTACCAGAGGTCTATAACTATCAACTCCAAACTTTACCAACAAAAGAATTTTCTCATCCTCGGCAACTTCCAGAATGGGCCGAAATATTTTCCGAATTTTGTCTATTTATACGACCAACTGGTTTAGAGGAAGAACAAAAATTTGTATCAATAGTCGAATCTTATCTAGAAATACATTGCCAGCAAGCGATCGCCCAAAAACCAGTTACTCCAGAACAACAACTTGAGATACTCAAAGCTCAACGCCATTATTCTACTCAACAGAGACAAAATGACAAAACTCGTCGAGTCTTGGAAAAAGCTTTTGGGCAAGAATGGACAGATTATTATTTAACTACTGTATTATTTGACAGTCCTGATTAATGATGAGAGAGAAAATTACCGAATTATTAATTATTAATAATTAAATAATTTGCGCCTTGAAGCCTCCCCTTTTAAGGGGATAATAAATAAAAATTTTCCTGTTCGTTAATCCTATTCTTTTCAAGGAGAGGTAATTCGCGCATTCTAAATTATAAATTCTTAATTCTTAATTCTTGAAGACACACAGTTTCTATTTCAATGTAGCTATCTGAGGAGATTTCCTCCTAATTCACAGAAGTTAAAAGTTAAAAGTTAAAAATAAGAGTTTATAGGCTCAAAACTTTGAAGCGCTTAGTAATTTCAGGAAATTATTTCACTTATTTAGTTTGGAACTATTGGTGAAATATTTAAACTGAATTATTATTAGTAGATGAACCCACAGCAATTTGAGACAGTAAATCTAGTTGAAATATAGTTGAAATTATGCAAAATTTAGCTAGAGCAAGAAAACATAACTATATTACTTGTTAACTACAATTAGCCCATTTTAAATGTTACTTATTGGATAGTTATAGATGGAAGATGTCTGTATGTTAACCCAGGTATATTTAACAACAATTAAATAAATTAACCGAAAAAAATTAAATACCACCAAGGAAATTAATACTGCTACATAGAAAAGAGGTCAATATTTTTGACTAGAATAATTTGACTTTTTGCAAAAAGCATCGTTAATAAATTTCCAAACAGCTAAAAATCTCTGGTATTACCACAGCATTTATTTATAGAGTTTTCTTTCTCATTTTTGAATTATTTCTGAATTTTTGCGCCTTTAGTTAAACCTTTTGTTTTGCCCTTCGTAGATTGTTTTGTTGACCCTTTAGTGACATTCTTTTTACCTGCGGGTGGCTTTGGTGGTGGTGGAGTAGCACTTTTAGCTGTAGGTCTGTTAGTACGAAATAGAACTCCATCATGAGATTGTTCTAGTACCAACATAGGTGTTGGTTTAGCTTTTTGGTCCCAATCAATATGTACAATTCGACCTTGAATTGTAGGAGTCCAATTATCATGGTCATCACTAGGACTAAGATAGGTTTCTAAACAATCAATTATTTGAATAATAGTTTGAGAAGTTGCCTGAGTTGGTAATTTTGTTAGTTTGATTGATACCCGAAATAATACTCTTTTTTTCAGGTCTTTACCCACTTCTCCAGTCTCATATTCCACTTCAAACATTGAATCAACTTGTCGTCCACTTGGACTGACTTTTTCTCCTACTGCTGCTTGAGTAGGGCGCAGTGCAACACTAATTTGTTGTTTGACTTTTACCTTAATTTGGTTAACAATAGCAAAGTGGAAAACTTCTTCTGCCATTCGCATTCTTAAGTAGTCTAAGTTAAAATCTCGTGAATGGATTAGGTCAGGATTTTTTTCCATTTTTGATATTGTTCCTACAGCTAATTTATACTTTTGCTGGAGGTCTTTATTTCTAAATTCTTCTACACTAAGTTTCTTATTAAATTGCTTCATTTTTGTTTGGTGAAATATACCTAAAATAATCAGCAATACTAACAATAATCCAGACGCACCCATCCAAATATATTCTCCTTTTGGTAAATTTGGTTCTGGTGCTGGGGAAGCTTGGGCTAACTTTGGTTCCACGACAATAATTGGTGTCATTTCAGTTATCAGTTATCAGTTATCAGTTATCAATACTTCTGGCTGTTTGCCCAGCATTCCGTAGGAAAGCAAGAGGCAAGAAAATCCGAAATTTCCTTTTTTATCCCCTGAAAAGGGAAGGCTATTGACCTTATTTCTTAGTCAAAATCAGCTCTACAGAAAATTTAACAATGAATTTACAGGGATTTATGGTGAAAATCAGGAGTTAATCTTTTCAGAATAAATACCTGATAGTTATACTTATAGCTAGTTGAGGCTATTGATTGGCCTAAAAATTATAGGTTGTTGAAAATAACCACAGCTATAGGTACAATATACACTCTCAGATAAGTTGACTTGATGGCCTGTAAGGTATGAATTGACTATGTAATCTTGAATAAGTCCTAAAGTCTCATCAAAATTAATACCCTGAAAATTGTCAGAAGTTTTAACCAAGTTAATCAAAAAATAAAGGTTATTAATACTACTTAGGTCAAAATTAGTTCATAATTTAATAACTATCCTATTAACTAGACCTGCATTAATTTGATTTGATTGTAAAAAATTACCGAAGATATTTTGAATCTTTGAGTTAGTATCTTATAATTTATAGACATACTGCTTAACATAAGTTCAATAAAATATACAAATTTTCAAATTTATCTTGAAATATACAAGTATTTATACTAAATAAAATCCAGCAAAGTTGTATTGATTATCACTTGCAGCTCGACTACATATCCGAAATAATTCCTAATTGTGGCCTACGAACCTCTCCATCATAAATATCGTCCTCAGACCTTCGCAGACTTAGTGGGTCAAGACGCGATCGCCCAAACTCTGACTAATGCCATTGATACTCAACGGATCGCCCCAGCATATTTATTCACAGGACCTAGAGGTACAGGGAAAACGTCGAGCGCTCGGATTTTTGCTAAATCTCTCAATTGTCTTAACCATGACCACCCGACACCTAGTCCCTGTGGTACTTGTGATGTTTGTGTAGGAATTACAAAAGGGTCAACTCTGGACGTGATAGAAATTGATGCTGCCAGCAACACTGGTGTGGACAACATTAGGGAATTGATTGAAAGAGCGCAATTTGCTCCGGTGCAGTGTCGCTATAAAGTATATGTGATAGATGAAGTCCACATGTTGTCTGTGTCCGCTTTTAATGCTCTGCTGAAAACTTTGGAGGAACCACCAGACCGAGTGGTTTTTATCCTGGCAACCACAGACCCCCAGAGGGTATTGGCAACTATTATTTCTCGTTGCCAACGTTTTGACTTTCGCAGAATTCCTCTGGAAGCGATGGTACAGCACTTAGCTCATATTGCTACCACCGAAAAAATTGATATTACAATGGAAGCAATACAGATGGTAGCTCAAATTGCTCAAGGTGGGTTACGAGATGCAGAGAGTTTGTTAGATCAGTTGAGTTTGTTGGCGGGTGAAATTACAGTTGAACGAGTTTGGGATCTAGTGGGGGCGGTTCCGGAACGAGATTTAATGGTGTTGCTGGAAGCGATCGCCTCGGATAATTCGACTCAGGTATTGGAATGTACTCGGCAAATTATGGATCGGGGTAGGGAACCAATTATTGTCTTGCAAAATTTGGCAGCGTTTTATCGAGATTTATTAATAGCAAAGACAGCACCGACAAGTGAAAATTTAGTGGCGTTGACAAAACCTACTTGGGAACAGCTTTGTCAATTTTCTCAAGAGTGGGAAATTAGCACTATTTTAGCTGGTCAAAAACATTTACAAACATCGGAAGTACAAATTAAAAATACTACTCAACCTCGTTTATGGTTGGAGGTAACTTTATTAGGATTATTGCCTTCTGCATTGGCAACTTCAAGAGTGACAGTTGAACATTTACCTCAACAACAAATAAGTAGAGAAACAAGTAATAATATTCCGGTTAAAACTACTCCAAAAACTTCACCTCAAGCCAAATCAGAAGCACCTGTTTCTCTACCACCAGAACGAAAAATATCCGAGGAAAAAGAAATTCCGACTGCACCAAAAAGTGAGGAAAATTTAGTTAGTTATGAAGCAGTTAATATTAATCCTGAAGAACAAAATTTGGTAGAAATTTGGCAAAGGGTACTTGCGGAGATTAAAAAAATTGGTACTCAACAGCTTTTTCAACAAAATGCAAAATTACTAAGTTTTAATGGTGAAGTAGCTTGTATAGGTATTCTCTTTCAAACTTGGGTAAAAAGGATATCTGAAAAAGCATCTGAAATTGAGGACGCTTTTGCAAAAGTTTTTGATAGGCAAATCAAGGTAAAAATAGAGGTAGCTAATTCTAATCAGAATAATCATCCTAAAACTAGAAATAAAAATTATCCCAATACAACTAGAAGATACAATCAAGAAACTCAACCTGATAAAGAGAAAGAAACTGATAATTCTGATGATGAAGTTGCAGAAGATGAACCAGAAATTACCCCATCATCTAATACGATAAATTCCCAGATAGAAAACAAAATTATCCCCAAAGTTTCTCTGTCTAAATCACAGTTGAATGATGTGGTGGAACAGAAAAAATATCCTGAAAGAGAAAGACAGACTGTAGCAGTTGCTACCGAGCGTATAGTTGATTTTTTTCAGGGAAAAGTAGTAGATATAGAATCAATTAAATTGCTAGATAAAACTAATTTATCTGCTGTATCTGATTCTTCATATTTATCTATTAATTCTCAAATTGTTAAGTCTGAAAATAGTAATGTTGGTATAGATGAACCAGAAGAAAATGAACAGATTGAGTTGGATGATAATATTCCTTTTTAAGCTGATTTTCTTGGGTTAAATAGCAAATTTGTAGGATGCATTAGATTGTTTCTGATACAGCAGATTTCGGGCAAATGGGGTACAAGGTAAATGGTGAAAATATTTCAGTGCAGGCATCTTGCCCGCGATAGGTGTACCTCATAACGCGCGGAAACCGGTGTATTATTCAATCCATGCTATTCTAAATAATGAAAACACGATCAGAGGGGGCTAACAATGACAACAGAAACATCTCCCAAAACTGAGTTATCAACCGAAGTGACTCCTGACTGGGAACCACCCATGCCACCTACAGACTTAATTTTTGATGATGGAGAACTCTTGGAAAGCAAACGTCACCGTAT
>JBCDJM010000092.1:0-25027 GCA_038747755.1 Cyanobacteria bacterium P01_H01_bin.35 | reverse complement strand
CTCCATTCATGGAGAAAAAAGAAAAAAAATTCCTTTAGATCAATTCTTCTATTACAGAAGAGATAATTATTAATTATTAATTATTAATTATTTAATTATACCATTCAGTTAAGAATTTTTTTTTGACAAAACTGTTTAATTAGGAGTGAAAAAAGTGATTTTAGGAAAAGCGACAACTACAAAAACGAAGCATTATGCTCAAGTTCATCAAACAGAATGTCCGGCAGAACACTTCCGAGAATTTAATAACTTAACTGCCAGTTCAATAGGTATCGGTACATATCTAGGTTCCTCAGATCCAGCAACAGATAATTTAGTCACAGAAGCAATTATTAAATCTGTAAAAAACGGAATAAATTTAATAGATACTGCCATAAATTATCGGTCTCAGCACGGCGAAATGAGTGTAAAAAAAGCCTTACTTCAATTAATAGAATCAAAAACTGTATCGCGAGAAGAATTAATCATTTGTTCTAAAGGTGGTTTTATTCCTAAGCCAGAAAAAGAAAAGTGGTTTAGTGGTTTTATTCCTAACCGAGAAAAAGAAGAGTGGTTTAAACGAGAATATATAGATAACCCTAAATTTAATATTCAAGCAACAGATATGGTGGCGGGGGTTCACTGTATGCACCCAGAATATATTCAAGATCAACTAGAACGCAGCTTAATAAATTTGGGTATAGAAACTATTGATATTTATTATTTACATAACCCAGAAAGTCAGTTAGGAATTATTCCTGCTGATGAATTTTATCGCCGTCTGCAAGCTGTTTTTTCAGTGTTAGAAAAAGCTGCTGATACTGGCAAAATAACTGCTTATGGAATAGCTACTTGGCAAGGTTTTCGAGTGCCACCCACAGATGCAAAACATATCGACTTAGCCAAAGCTAAATCTATTGCGCAACAAATAACAGGTGGAAAAGGCGATCGCTTCCAATTCATCCAACTACCAGTTAACCTCGCAATGACAGAAGCAATTATTACTCCTACTCAAACTGTAGATGGCAAAATTTTACCCGCTATTACCGCAGCAAACAAACTGGGAATAAACGCGATCGCTAGTGCTTCTATTGCTCAAGCTAAAAACCTGAAGCAATTTCCCAAAAAAATTATGACTGCCCTCGGCGAAAACCTCAAAACAGATGCAGTACGCGCTCTCCAATTTACCCGTAGTGTTCCTGGTGTATGCTCCGCTCTAGTGGGGATGAAATCTCCTAATCATGTGGCAGAAAATCTGACATTAAGTAACATTGGGCCTTTAGATAAAGCTGACTTTGCTCAGTTGATAAATTAATTTCATAAAATCCTACTAAGCGATCGCTCTATAGAACCCCTGAAGGGATCTCATAGATCGGGAGTGTGGGAAGAGAGGGGAGTAGGAGAGTAGGAAAGTGGGGAAGATGGCGAGATGATAAATATGGGGACATTAATAGGGGTATTTTTGCTCTATTCTATTTCTCTGACTCCTGACTCAAGAGCCAAAAACCAACACTTTTCCAAAGATACGGTTAGGGCTTCTATAATATTTTTTTTATATTCTAGATTTTACTAAAAATTTGGGTTGAAAATCTTACTCTTAACCAGGCGACTTTTGATATAATTAATATCATGTCCGCTGGTATCGGAGCGTGTAAAAGTTGGGGAAATATTTACCTTATGTAAGGTTTTTCTTTTTCTTATTTCTTCTTTCTTATTCCTTACCTTCTCTATACAATACCGATGGTACTAGACATGATATAATAATTATTTAGGTTGTAAAATCCCTACACATAAAATTTAGTTTGGCTAGGGGAAATAATATAGATGCTACTGCTAGAGGAAAGTCCAATAAAAAGTTAAAATTAGTTAGGAAATACTTATGAACTTAACCGAAAACTTACAACAACTTCAAACCGAAATAGAAGCAAAACTACCAGAAGATGCAAAGGTAAAAATGCAAAAATCTGTAGTTGATTTAGCTGATTCTGGCATTATTGATAACAGCTTAAAAGTAGGAGCAAAAGTTCCTAATTTTAGCTTACCAAATGCCACGGGTAAAACAGTAGAATTAAATTCATTACTAACAGAAAGCCTAGTAGTAATTTCCTTCTATCGTGGTGGATGGTGTCCTTACTGCAACATGGAATTAAGAGGTTTACAAAATTATCTACCACAAATCACAGAATTAGGAGCAAAATTAATCGCAATTTCTCCAGAAACTCCAGATAATTCTCTTTCTACTACAGAGAAAAACGAACTAAGTTTTGAAGTATTAAGTGATGTAGGAAATCAAGTTGCTAAAGAATTTGGTTTAGTCTTTCAACTTCCCGAAGAACTACGCCCAATTTATCAAAGTTTTGGCATTGACTTACCAGCTTATAATGGCGATGAAAGTTTTGAATTACCAATTCCTGGAACTTATGTAGTTGCTACTGATGGTACAGTTATTCATGGTTTTGTAGATCCAGATTATACAAAACGCCTCGACCCAAAAGAAATTATTAATATGTTGAAAAACATCAAATAGTAGCAGATAAACTATCTTTATAGATTTTGACAATAAGGGGCGAACAATTGTTTGCTCCTTCTTCTTTTAACTGAGGGAGGTCATTTCAGTTATCAGTACCGACCAGTAAACTCGGAGGCTTGAAATACAGAATAAATAATTATTAATTGTTGAACTATGTAGGGCTACTGTAGATTTATTTTGTAGATTAAAATAAGATGTCTTATAGTCAATTTACTCTAGAAACAGTCGAACAAACTTTTGGGCTGAGTATTATTGAAAAGCTTGAACTTTTCGCCACAATTCCAGAGGTACAAATTAGCGATTTTTTAAAACAATGTTTGGCATACAATACTCCTCTAGCCTTAGAAATTGCCACTGAAAAAGCTAGATCGGAAATGATTATTGCACCGATTTTAATTGAACTCAAACAACAATTTGAATCAAATATTAGTCTATTTTCAGGTAGAGAATTTAATGTAGATAGCCAATTAGGATTGATTGGTTATTGTGATTTTATTATTAGTAAATCTCCATCTCAATTAATAATTAAATCTCCGGTTGCTGTAATTGTGGAAGCGAAAAATGATAATATTCAATCAGGTTTAGGTCAGTGTATTGCCGAGATGGTAGCAGCACAAATACTGAATCAACGGCAAAATAATAATCAAACAATTTATGGAACTGTAACTACTGGTACTAACTGGAAATTTATGAAATTATTTGATAAAGTAGTAGAAGTCGATCCTAATGACTATTTTTTGAATGATATTAGTAAATTGATGGGAATTTTAAGAAGTTTTATTGAGTCAGATAATTAAGTAAGTCTTCAGGGTTCAGCTATCAGCTATTAGCAAACAAAAAAGCTGGTTTATTAACTTAATTATTGTTTGCTAAAAAAAATTATTTTAGCAACCCTGTTTCTGTCTAATTCCGATAAATAAACTAAATTTACCTCATTTTTCGTATTTAATACTAATATTAATTCCTGATTATTTGAAACATACTGGGAATAGCGATCGCTTGAGAAAGTACAATTCAATATCGTAGTGGGTTTGGTCTCCAAACCATCCACCAAAGAAGGAGAAAAATTATAGGAATCTCAACATGAAAAAATCGCCAAAAATTTCATCACTAAAATCTCAAAACTGGTCAATTGAAAAATTACCAGGTTTAAGCAAACAACACCAAACTTTACTAATAGAATGTGGAATTACTAACACAAGAAAACTATTAGAAATAACTCACAGTTCCCAACAAAAATTAATCCTAGCAAGTCAACTAAAAATTCATCCTCAATATGTCAAAAAATGGGTGGCATTAGCAGACTTAGCTAGAGTTCCTAGTATTGGCTGTGAATACTGTGGACTTGTGCTTCATGCTGGTATTGCTTCAGTTTCTCAACTATCTCAAATACCCGTCCATAGATTACACCAACAAATCCTCAAATTACAGGTATCAACTATGCAACGTCGTGACCTTTGTCCGACAGTAGATTTAGTTCAAAAATGGATTCAACAAGCTCAATTTTTATCATCATAAAGAAGGAATAAGTTTGAAAATATATTCTTACTTTTTACTTTTGAATTAATTTTAGTATTTCCGCATTTTCTTACTTTTTACTTTTGACTTTTGACTTTTGAATTGATTTTAATACATCATAAATTCAGGACTACCAAAAATTAAAGCTGCTTTTAAATCAGCAGAACTTTTATCAATTACTTCACGAGTCTGAGGAGAAAAATTATTACCTAAAGTAGCCATTAATTTTTCCGCACTAATAGGTTTTCCTCTACCCAACAAACCACCAGACAAAGGAACAGCTAAACTACTACGTCGAATCATTGTATCTGAATCTAACCAAGCATCTTTTGTACTTTTATAACCGTCGGGAGTAACACAACCATAAAGAGGCATTCCTAATTGGTCTAAAATCCCATTAATAGGTCTAAAATTATCAACTTCATTACCAATAGCTCTCATGGCAGAAGCTACAAACCGATAAGGATTTTTAAACTTAGAATTATTTACCTCTGGCTGCCAAAATTCTGAACTGTTGAAGAGAGTATTTAGTACCTGATAAATATTACCTCCACTCTCCAAAAAAGTCTGAGCTAAAATATTAACTAGAGATTCTGGAGGTTGGTCTAAAACAAAACTTTGAGCTAATTTATAACTAATCTGTTTAGCCGTTGAGGGATGACTAGCCAAAATGTCTAAAGCAGTTTCTCCTTCAGCCACGCCATTTTCTTTAATTGTTTGTCCAAGAAAAATTTTATCTCCTGCTTCGTGACGTTTTTCATCAAAATCAAATCCATCTCTATCTTCTGCTCTTTTATTATTAGGAGGTAAACCCCAACCAGTAAAAATTTTTGCTAAAGCAATAACATCATCTTGACTATAGCCTCCATCCACACCTAAAGTATGTAATTCTAATAATTCTCTCGCATAATTTTCATTAATTTTACCTCTATGACTTTGCCAATTATCTAAATAAATTAACATCGCTGGATGATGAGCAGTAGCTCCTAATAATTCTCTAAATTTTCCCAAAGCATAGGGTCTAATTGCCTGCTGTTCGTAAGAGCTAAAATATAACCGATTGAGTCCTTGACGACCAAAAACATTAAAGTGATTGTACCAAAAATCTACCATCACTTCTTCTAAATGACGTGGACTTTCTAATGTTCGTAAAAAGCGTCCTTTACTAGCTTGTAAAAATATTTTTTGTTGAAAACGTCCTTTAATTCTATTTAATCCTCTCTGGTCTAATTTTAATTCTTTTCCCTGTTGTTGAAGTCCTTGTAATTCTGTGATTATTTCACTGGGAGTTAGGGGTAATGTGTCGAGATATTCTAGCTTTTGAGTTAATAGTTTTGGGTAGGGAATAGAATTAGGTTGCAATTGAGATTGAATATAAGCTTCTAGACCCATATTTTTAATATTTTCAATTTGCCCAGGAGTTGGTCCGAAACTGAGTCGATTAATTAGGTGTAAAATTTTAATATCAGCCATTTCAGTTATCAGTTATCAGTGAGGTAATATAATTTCGTTGATTGTCATACAATGCGTAGAGGTGAATGGCCATTCACCCCTACAATATAGAACTCATTTGGGATCTTTACAAAAGTGAGGATTAGGAGACAGGAGACAGGAGTCAGAATTTCCAGAAATAGAATAGGGAAAAAAGTATAAAAATAGCCCCCATCTCCTCATCTCCCCATCTCCCCATCTCTCCAGCTAATTTTATAGATCCTTTTAGGGGTTCTATAAACTCTTGTATTTAAATACTAAATAATACAGATGCTACCGGATTAGATATAACGCACTTATCAGAAAATAATATTAGTCAGAAATCGAACAGTTCAACCCCGCGTCTTCAGGTGTTGAAAACTTCACAGGAATAAATGTGAAGCCGAACATCTGATTCGGACAAGGAACAATCTTAACTAACTCCAAGGGTAGTTTTTGGCGATCGCCTGTCCCTGGTTTAAATTTAATTTTTCCTGTTACCCCATCAATACTGAAACTTTCATCTGCCAGGATATTCTGAATTCCTGAGCGAGTAGGTTGTTGCCGAATTCCTTCAAGCAAGACTTTCGCTGCATCATAGCTCAAAGCTGTACGGTCACTAACAGGGCCTCCCCAAAGCTGCACAGTGGTTTGAGAAAAATAAGATTTTGGATTGCTTAGAGGATGCCAATTAATGGTGACAATTAGTTTTTCCAACAGTTTAGGTTGAGCGCTCTTCAGGGTTTGAGGAGTGTAAATTGATGAATCACCAACTATCCAGTTTTGACCACCATTTTCTTTGATGACTTCCAGAGCATGAGCCAAAGAATCAGTCACTTGCCCATCTGGAATCAGAACAATAGTTGATTTACCATATTGTCTGACTTTTTGGATAGCATTTTTAGCATTAAAATTAGACCGAGAAATATCAAATAAATCAATGACATATCCTCCTTTTTCTGAGAGTTTTTGTTTCAAACGTTTTTTGTAATCACTAGAATAGGGACTAGCAGGGTTATAAAAAAATCGTAGCTCTGTGGTGAAAGTTCAAATATTAAACCATATCTCCTCACAAAACTATTGTTATGGCAGAATGTGAGCCCTGAGTGCTAATCAATGTGTAAGAAAATTCACGTCCACCCACAATAAAAAGTTAATTGTGATTACTAATGTGTAAGAAAATTCATGTCCACCCACAATAAAAAGTTAATTGTGATAACCTATGCACATTTTACTATTCATCCAGGAATGCACTGATAATAAAAATATAGAGCAGGACTTACACAACGGCACTAAATATAGTCGCCTTATCTGGAATAATGACCTCTATATATAGCCTTAATGCGTAAGTCCGGATCAATTCAAAAACAAGGAGAAAATTATGTTTACTGCAACTCAAGCAACAACCACTCGTCCTACTATATCCCTTAATAGCACTGGTGAAGATGTGAAAGATTTACAAAAAGTTTTGAATGCCATTGTTGCTAATAATAGCTTAGTAGTTGATGGAATATTTGGTGTAGCAACAGAAGAAGCTGTCATAGCTTTTCAAAAGCAAAATGAAAGTGTTGGTTTAACTGTGGATGGAATTGTTGGTCCCCAAACTTGGGGAGTCGTAGATAGAATTGCCCGCACTGCTCTGTACCGCGCTACTATATCCCTTCGTAGCACTGGAGAAGATGTAGAATATCTACAAAAATGGTTAAATGCTGCTGGATTTGGTTCTTTGGTAGTTGATGGAATATTTGGTGTAGCAACACAAGAAGCTGTGAAGAAATTCCAAAAATACTATGGTTTAACTGTGGATAGAATTGTTGGTCCCCAAAGTTGGGCAAAATTAGAATGGATCGATCTTGAGGGTTCAATTTACTAATCACAACTAACAAAACCATAGCTATGGCTAAGGTAGCTATCAACAAACCATTTTTTTACCAGCATTCAGTCTTCAGCTAAAATTCGGGGGTGAAAATCCCCATTATACGACTTGAAAACTGATTACTGATTGCTAACCTAATCTTCAACTAAACTAAGGAATTTTCTCAAATGACTGTATCAACAATGACTGTATCAACAATGCCAGTATTAAAAGAAGGAGATAGTGGAGATAGTGTTCGGTTTCTTGAACAATTGTTATCCTCAATTTATTGGTTCGGTCTGCAACAAGGTAGACCTGCTCTGATTACAACTGGCGTGAGATTTGATGCCCAATATGATAATCAATGCCAACAAATAGTAACTGAGTTTCAACAAAATTATAACGCTACTTTTCCTTTTCCATCGCCTGATATTAAAGTAGATGGAGTGGTAGGTCCTGAAACCTGGAAAGCTTTGGGTGATGCTATCTTCAAATACACCTATTAAAACTTAAACACTCTTGTTGCTACATCTCTAGATATGACTGCAACAAGAATCTATAAACTCTTGGACTAAAGTCCTGGGGTGACTGAGCAAATCGCTCTAATTTCTCATACTCATCTATCCTAATACAGGAGAATTAACAATGACTTTAAGTGTTTCAAGTTCTTTTTCTTTCCCAGTTTTACGCAACGGAAGCAACGGTTATGATGTAACTCTGGTACAAGGTCTTCTCAATGATGCTGGCTATGGTTCTTTAGTGGCAGATGGTATCTTTGGTGTTCGCACTGACGCAGCAGTGATGATGTTCCAAAAAGACCGAAATTTAATAGTGGATGGTATAGTTGGTTCTCAAACTTGGGGAGCTTTACTGCCTCCTACTATCCGTCGGGGTAGCAGCGGTGATGATGTTAAACGTCTGCAAATGATCCTGAATGAAATGGGCTATTTTCTAGTTGTAGATGGTATTTTTGGTTCCAACACTGAAGCAGCTGTTAAGGGATTCCAAAAAAATAGCCGCTTAGAAGTTGATGGCATTGTCGGTCAAAATATGTGGTATGTTCTGATGAGCAATATGATTAGAGATTAAGGATTTTTAGGTTGTATTATCCAAGTGTGGGAGTTCAATGCTCCCACTTCTGACTTCAGTTATTCTCGCCTATCTTAATACAATAGAAAACATTCTAGCGCATTTTAAACCGCTATTAATAGTGTCTTCAACACCAGCTCATTACAATTAAAGAACTTAGAAAAAATGACAGACGTAATAACAGTATTACTTAATTTGCAAATACCAACAATGCTAATTGTGGCAGGACTATTGATTATTATTTTAGGATTTGTCACAAAAATAGGTGGTATAATTGAGGTTTCACGAGAACAAAAAAAATTTACTATTCCTATAGGGTTATTTATTCTAGTGCTTGGTATCGTTCTTAACTTTGCATCATCTCCAACTCCTCCAACTACAACTACAACTACAACTACAACTACAACTACAGGTGAAAAAACACCTCTTGATAATTCTAATATTGAACCTACAGTTATATATAATATGAATGAAATAGATAGCAAGAATAGTTATGCCGACATAAAAATAGGTAATCAAAATATTAGTGGTACTTTTATTGTCAAAAGATTAACTATTAATTGGGATTACTTAGAATGTCCCCAATTAACTAATGAACCTGATCTCGGTGCTGCGATGATGAAAGAGTTTGAATACAGTGCTAGTTTAACTCAAAAATCTGACTCTAAAGTTTTAGATGATCAGGAATTCAAATATCTTCCTAATGATGTAGATCAATTTAGTATTGATATCAACCATAGTAAAAATGGGGTCTACAAAGTTTGGTTTGATTTTGATTACTACTTGTTTGGAAATGAAGATACCAAAAATAAGAAGACAGAAGAGCAGATGATTTCGTATTGTAAATACTCGTAGTGCATTAGTAAAGTGTGGGAATGATAATATGAACATTGTCCCTAAATAGTTCGTATATTAACTAGATTTGTTAATTAAGTTATCAAACCTAAATTAGACCAAAAACCTAAAATCAATTTCAGTATCAAGAAACGCTCCGTTTTGGCGTAAAACTAGAGTAACTGTAATTAAGTGCCAAGTTCTCTGTGATCAAAAATAGTTGAGTCTTACATAAGATTACACTTACTTTTTGTCCAATAATAATACAATCCAACTAACTAGGAAATATAAATGCCTACCATGAAATTATCAGCAGGTGATATAGCAATTGTTGGCTTCAACTTCGACAACGCTGACGAATTTGCCTTTACATCATTAGTAGATATTGGCGCAGGGACACAAATCAATTTTACCGATAACGGTTGGCGAGCCGATGGTTCCTTTAGAGCCACTGAAGGAACTTTTACTTGGACCGCATCCACAGATATTGCTGCTGGAACAATAATTAATCCTACTATCAGTAGTATTTTATTCTCGGCTGCTGGCGACCAAATTATTGCTTATCAAGGAGATAGTAGCGATCCAAACTTTCTTTATGCTCTCAACAGTGAAGGTAATCCTGGAATATGGCAGTCTGACTCAACCAGCTCTAATACATCTGCCCTGCCAACAGGTTTAGTCAATGGTGAAACAGCAGTAGCTTTAGATGAAATTGACAATGCTATTTATACAGGTATCACTTCTGGTACCCAAGCAGAATTACTAGCTGCCATTAGCGATAGTTCTAATTGGTCTGGAAGCAATAGCCCCAGAGAGACAATGCCAACAAACCCTTTCACAGTAATTAGTGAAGAGATTGATTCTCCAGTCTCTACACCTGAACCAACTGCTATTTTTAGTTTATTAGCTTTGGGTGTTGCGGTTATTAGTGGTGCTTTAAAACAAAGACAATATAAATAAACATTTGATCAAATAATAGGCGTATTCTATGTAGCATCCCTAATATGATGATTTTCTTCATTTTTGCGTAAAACTACGGTGACTATAATTAGAGAGACTTTGCCAAAACGGGAAAATTGTATATTGTGCATTTTTTTCCACGTCCAGAGGATGCAGCAGAATTTTTGTGATAATTTATGCACGTTTTTACTATTTATCCAGGATTGCACTGATAATAAAAATGTAACAATCTTGACTCGAAAAAGTTTTAGCCCCTATAGACTTAGGGGCTATTTTTTTCTGTTTTCTGTTTTTCGATATTAGACTTTCTCTACCCTCATTCCTTCATAATTAATATCATTGAAATTGTCGTATTTTTCCTCAAGCTTTCTGTTGAGAATGCCGTAAATATCAAGTTTTCTACCTTTTCCCTCAGCTTATAATACTTCCACAAAATCCTCAACAAAAATATCATCTCCAGAAGGGAAGTCGGCAGAGAAAGTGATTTTATATTTCATCTAAAACTCCAGTTGTGGTTGTTGCAAGTTGTCGTCATATATCATCAAGGTCTTCAGGTCTGTATGACGACTAAAACTTTGAGCTTTCCTAATATTCCCACCATTACGTTCCAAAACTGCCGTAATGGCAGAATGTGACCCCTGAGTGTAATCAATGTGTAAGAAAATTCACGTCCACCCACAATAAAAAGTTAATTGTGATTACTAATGTGTAAGAAAATTCATGTCCACCCACAATAAAAAGTTAATTGTGATAACTTATGCACATTTTACTATTCATCCAGGAATGCACTGATAATAAAAATATAGAGCAGGACTTACACAACGGCACTAAATATAGTCGCCTTATCTGGAATAGTGACCAATTAATACGCGCTTAAATAGCGTTAATGCCTAAGTCCTACTCGATTCAAAAAACAAGGAGAAAATTATGTTTACTGCAACTCAAACAACTACTACTCGTCCTACTATATCCCTTAATAGCACTGGTGAAGATGTGAAAGATTTACAAAAAGTTTTGAATGCCACTGTTGCTAATAATAGCTTAGTAGTTGATGGAATATTTGGTAATCTTACAAAGGAAGCTGTCATAGCTTTTCAAAAGAATTATGGTGGTTTAACTGCGGATGGAATTGTTGGTCCCCAAACTTGGGGAGTAGTAGATACAATTGTCCGCACTACTCTGTATTTAGGTAGCACTGGAGAAGATGTAGAATATCTACAAAGACGGTTAAATGGTATTGGATCTGCTTCCTTGGTAGTTGATGGAATATTTGGTGTAGCAACACAAGAAGCTGTGAAGAAATTCCAAAAATTCCATGGTTTAACTGTGGATGGAATTGTTGGTCCCCAAACTTGGGGAAAATTAGAATTGATCGATGTTTAGAGTTGAATTCACTAATCAAAACTAATCAGGACTTAGGCTAGGGCGCTATACATAGCGTCTACTAATTGAGGCGATATAGCTGTCGCACTTGCTCCGCCTTTCATGTCGGCGACAGCCGAAACGCCTCAATATTTCTGCCATTCTTAAAGGCGTAAAACTAGGGCAACTGTAATTAAGTGCCAACTTCTATTAGCGGTAACTCTAATCCGACTCGATAATTAACGACAACCTTAGTGTACCTATTAAAACTATTGCTCTGACAGAAAGCATAAGGAGTCCTCATCTAAAAGTGTTTCATTTTAGATAGGGGGAGCCTTAACTAAACTTCGTTATAGTTGAGGTACTTCGCTCCTTTATCCAGACTTCTTTGATACACTACCCATAGTTATTCTCTACAGAAATCCTACAAGTCCCATTTTTGCCAATATTGTTGAATTTTCGTATCCACTCAATATGATGGGGTAATATTGCCAGAAAAAGGTTACAAAATTAATTGGCACGCTCATTGCAACTTCTTTAGTTTTAGCCCTAATTGCAGGTTTGTGTGTGCCAAATTTTATTCTGGCATTTTTATTAATATCATGTCCGGATAATTAGTTATAAAAAAACTTTCTCCTTCTTCTCCTGTTATTCTTTCTTCCCTCCTGACTCCTGACTCCGACCTAGCTATTTATTTATCACTGTTTAACCGGACATGATATAACTATAAATACGGATACAAAACAATTGAGTTTGAAGACTTAGTTAGGGAACAAAACAAACTGACAAAATACTTAAAGGAAGACAAAAATATGAACATCAAAGCTATTGCTATTGCATCTATTATTGGTTTATCTGTTCCTGCGATCGCAGATATTACCTTAAATTCTCATAGTGCTTCTGCAATGCCTACCGATTTTGTCCGTCCAACTGGAGCTTTCATGGATAATAGCCAAAATTGGGTTGTTTCGCTGAAATTAGATGAGTTCGGAAACTATACTTATGAAGCTAAATCTCAAAGAAGTGGTGCTTTTCTAACTTTGAAAAATCCTTATATTGAAGGGAATAACAAAGGCTATACTTATACCTTTAAAAACGGAAATCACAAATATATTATTGCTCACCGCCCTAAAAATCCATCAATTATCCGCCTGACTGTTGTCAACCCACAAGGATATGTAATCTTAAACCACTTGATGGAAAAGGTTGGTACTGATTGGGATGTCAATTCAATTGTAGGAAACTATGAAAATCATTTGTATGATTCTGGTGGAAAAAACGATTGGCATTATGTGACTATTAGTCGGATCGATGATAACACACTTCAATGGCAAAATCGTGCTGGTAGAACCTGGACACTTCAGACAACAAAAAATAGAGAAATACTTAAAGTTGGGAAAGATTGTCCGTACTTTGATGATGGTCATACTACTGCTACAGTAATATGGGATGGAAATCAAGTTGTAGGAATACTTGGACCCTGGAATGAGCGATATGACAGGTCTAACTAAATACTAAATAAATTAGCAATGAGAATTAAGATTAACTTGAAGCAATTGCTTCAAGTGCTAAAGGCTATATATGTGTCTTGGCGTAATTCCTGTTGGTATTAGGAGTCAGAAATCGACAGAACTCGAACAGTTCAACCCTGCATCTTCAGGTGTTGAAAACTTCACAGGAATAAATGCGAAGCCGAACATCTGATTCGGACAAGGAACAATCTTAACTAACTCAAAAGGTAGTTTTTGGCGATCGCCTGTCCCTGGTTTAAATTTAATTTTTCCTGTTACCCCGTCAAGACTGAAACTTTGATCTGCCAGAATGTTCTGAATTCCTAAGCGAGTAGGTTTTTGCCGAATCCCTTCGATTAGCACCTGAGCAGCATCATAGCTCAAAACTGTACGAGAACTGACAGGTCCTCCCCAGAGCTGCTCACTGGTCTGAGAAAAATAAGAACTTGGATTGCTTAGAGGATGCCAAGGAACGGTGACAATCAGTTTTTCTACGAGTTGAGGTTGAGCAATATTCAAGGTTTTTGGAGTATAAACTGACCAATTACCTACTATCCAATTTTGACCACCATTTTCTTTAATGATTTCCAGAGCATTAAATAGAGCATCAGTCACTTGACCATCTGGCATTAAAACAATTCCTAATTCCCCAGAGTTTCTAATTCTTTGAATGGCACTTTGAACGTCAAAATTAGGCCGAGAAATATCAAATGAATCAACGATTTCTCCTCCTCTTTCTAAGAATTTTTCTTTAAATCGTTTTTTGTAATCACTAGAATAGGGACTAGCAGGGTTATAAAAAACTGCAACTCTCCTTTGATTAACTCGATCGCTCATCAAAGCATCAATCGCTACATCTGTAGACACATAATTATTTGTGGTACTTCGGAAGAAAAACGATCGCGGTTGTTTTGTGAGTTCAGAAGTAGTTGTACCTGGGGAAACTATTGGTAATTTATTTTGGTTATAGATATCCACAGTTGCCGTCGTCATCTCACTAGTCCAATGACCAACAACACCTAGAATTTTTGACCGTTTAGCTATTGTATTGGCAACATTCTTTGCTTGCTGCGTCAAGTTAGCATCATTAGCAATGATGACTTTTAAACCTTTTCCATTCAAGCTTTTGGGGTCTAGAAAATTTGCACCTGGTAAAGTAAAATCAGAGGATTTTTTCTGATTGAATAAATTCAAGTTAACTTCTGTTTGCGCTTGAGCTACTCCCCGCAATATTTCTTCAGCAAGTTCTGCATTACTCGCCCGCCCCGTTTCATCTTGTAAAACTGGAACAGCAACTGCAATAGTATAGTAATCAACATCCGTCGCTGCTAAAATTGCATTATTGATATATATTAAAGTTTCTGGATCTCTTCGTTCTGTATTCCAGCTTTGCTGAAGATTTTGAGCTGCCTCCTGATAACTTTTTTTGGTGACAAAACAGTCACTCCACTGTTGTCGAATACGACTGTTCCAAATAGAGAGACATCATAGCTAGTTAAATCAATTTTGCATAATGTCCAGTAATTATTGCTCAGAACCATTTGTCTTTCCCCTATACTCCTCCACAGTATTATTCAACCTTATTGAATTAGCATTGATGCTTATTAGCACTCACAATACATTCTCCTCAAGGTTCTATTTTACTATAGTTTCTGATGATTTGAACTTATGCACTTTTAAGAAATAATTGCTAGAACCTGCATAAGTTCGCCTTGATGGAAGCTAGTAGGTAATGAACGGACTACATTAATTAAGGTAAAACACGATAATGAAAATAGGTGAACTTATGCTCCGAAAACAATTAATTAGGAATTATGCATAACCGCTACATATAGTACAGGTGGCCGTTAACTCTTGGTAGTATATGATTCCATGCTTTGCGTAAGTCTTGTTAATTTCTCAAGTTCAACTTGTCTGTTTTTTATGTTACTTGAAAACTATTCTAAAATTATGAATCAAACCAAACTATTATTCATCGACTCCAAGGTAAAAAATTATGATCGCCTAATCTCACAGGTTAACCCTCAGACCAAAATAGTTATCCTACAACCCAATCAAAATGGTATAGACCAAATATCTAAAAGTCTAGGTGAATATCTAAATGTGGATACAGTTCATATTATTTCTCATGGCGCAAAAGGTACTTTGTATCTGGGAAATAGTATCCTGAAAAATGACAATATTCATCTATATTTTGAAAGTATTCAGCAGTGGGGTAAAGATTTGTCTGCTAAGGCAGAAATATTAATTTATGGTTGTCAGGTGGCAAGTGGTAAGGAAGGTAAAGAATTTGTTCGACAACTGCATCAACTTACAGGAGCTAATATTGCTGCCTCAGAAACACTGACAGGAAATGTTAACAGAGGTGGTAACTGGAATTTAGAAGTAATATTCGGTCAACTCAAGTCAGCGTTGGCATTTACGCCCGAAGTTAGGGAAAGTTACCCTGGTGTGTTGGCAAATATTGTGGTGAGTACAACTGAAGATGTAGTAGATGATAGTGATAGTGTTACTTCTTTGCGGGAAGCAATAATTCAAGCTAACAGTACCCCAGAAGATGACACAATTCAACTTACAGCAGGAGTAAGATATAATCTGACTATATCAGGAAGTGAGGAAGATGCTGCTGCCACAGGAGATTTAGATATTGTTGCTGGTGGTGGAGAAATAACAGTTATTTCTGAGGGAGAAGAACAAGCTGTTATTGATGCTGGGGGTGAAACTGGAATCAATGACAGGGTGTTTCATGTTTTGGAAGATGCTTCCCTACAGTTGGAAAATGTAGAAATCACTGGTGGGTTTGTAACTAATTTTGAGTCTGGTGGAGGCATCCAAAACACAGGCACAGTTATTATCAGCAATAGCACTGTTAGTGGTAATTTAGCTCTTGGTGGTGGTGGTGTCAGCAACTACTCAGGCACAGCCAGTATTAACAATAGCACTATTAGTAGCAATTCAGCTCTCATTCGTGGTGGTGGTATCGCGCAGGTTAATGGCACAGTCAGTATTAACAATAGCACTATTAGTGACAATTCAGCTAATGGTAATGGTGGTGGTATCAGGAACTACTCAGGTGCAGCCAGTATCAACAATAGCACTATTAGTGGCAATTCAGCTACTAATGGTGGTGGCATAAGGAACTTATCAGATACAGTCATTATCAGCAATAGCAATATTAGTGGTAATTCAGCTTCTAATGGTGGTGGCATCTACAACTCAGATAATGGTACAGCTAGTATTAGCAGTAGCAATATTAGTGGTAATTCAGCTTCTCGTGATGGTGGTGGCATCTACAACTCAGGCACAGCTGAGATCAGCGACAGCACTATTAGTGGTAATTCCACATATTTTACTGGTGGTGGCATCTACAACTCAGGCACAGCTAGTATAAATAATAGCACTATTAGTGGCAATTCAGCTACTAATGGTGGTGGTGGTGGTGTCAACAACGGAGGCACAGCCAGTATCAACAATAGCATTGTTAGTGGCAATTTCGCTGCTAGTGGTGGTGGTGGTGTCAGCAACTTCTCAGGCATAGCCAGTATCAATAATGGCACTATCAGCATCAACAATAGCACTATTGGTGGTAATTTAGCTGGTGTTGGTGGTGGAGTCAGCAACGGAGGCACAGCCAGTATCAATAATAGCACTATTAGTGGTAACTCAGCTGCTCGTGATGGTGGCATCCTCAACGGAGGCACAGTCAGTATCAATAATAGCACTATTAGTGGTAACTCAGCTACTATTAGTAGTGGTGGTGGTATCAGCAACTCAGACACAGCTAGTATCAGTAACAGCACTATTACTGGCAATTCATCATTTTTCGGCGCTAGTGGTATCGAAAACAAACTAGGTGGAACCGCAACAGTCACCTCTAGCATTATCTCTGGTAATGCCAACATTGATGTTGAAATTACAGAAAGCGGCGATATCTTCATTAGTGGCAACAATAACTTGATTGGCACAGGTAACGCTATCGCTCTTAATAGCTTCAATGGCGATCGCGACAAAGTAGGCGTCATTGACCCCTTACTGGGAGACCTAGCTGACAATGGTGGCCCTACCCTGACCCATTTACCTCTACCCAATAGTCCTGCCATTGATACAGGTAGTAATCCCAACGCATTAACCACAGACCAACGGGGCGAACCCCGATTTGCTGGTGAAGCAGTTGATATTGGTGCCGTAGAATTACAACCTACACAAGAAATAATTGGTACTGGGTCAAGCGATATCCTCAATGGCACAGCAGGAGAAGATAGCATTTTTGGACTGGGTGGCAACGATGTAATTAATGGTTTAGATAATAACGATGTTTTATTTGGTAATCGAGACCTAGATACTCTCAATGGAGATACAGGTAATGATACAGTTTTTGGTGGTAGAGATGAAGATTTAGTTTTTGGCAACATCGGAGCAGATTTTCTCAGGGGAGACAGAGGCAGTGACTCAATTTTTGGTGAGGAAGATAACGACACAATTTTTGGTGGTAGAGATAATGATTTTTTAGATGGGGGTTTTGATGACGATTCAATATCCGGCGATCTAGGTAGTGACACCTTAATTGGAGGTCAAGGAATAGATACCCTGACTGGTGGTGACGATACTGATATTTTTGAATTAGCCGTTGGCGAAGGTCTGGATTTGATAACTGATTTTGTGCCACAACAAGATATAATTCTGCTAGACAAAAGTACATTTACTGCTATCACAAGTGACTCAGGAACAGGTTTTAGTGTCAATACAGAATTTGCCGTAGTTACCAGTGATGCTGATGCTGAAACCTCTTCAGCAGTAATTGTTTACAACACCAACAACGGTAAATTGTTCTACAATGTTAATGGCACAGAAGCGGAATTTGGCAGTGGTGGCGAGTTTGCTAATCTAACGAATACCCCATCTATTAGTGAGAATGATTTTTTCCTAAGAGGATAAGCCAGAGGGGAAGAGTAGGAAGATTAAATTGAACGTTCCTATCCCGCTGTCTTCAAGTTAAGTAGTCAAGGGAATATGATTTCTTTGAAACTAACAATTTAAGATACTTTATGTTCCCTATTCCCTACCTCTACCTTAAATCAATATATCTATAGGATTACCGAATAATTCTGATTTTTTCAGAATTTGCAACAAAAGTTTTCATCTCTACTAAGGAAAAGAAAAAATGAATGAATTACCTGTTTTGATAGAACCATACTCTCGTCAAAAATCTAGATTTAAACTACGGAAAATATTAACTTTTTTAGTAGCACTATTGATTGGTTTATCTCCAGCATTACAAACTATTGCTCAGGGAACTTCTCCTTTTTACTGGGATTTTATCAATGTGGAAATAGATGTGCAAAAAAATGGAGATATGCTCGTCAGCGAAACCCAGAAATATGTCTTCACCAAACCCCATACAAACCAAAGATATCGATATATTCCACTAAATAAAGTCGATAAAATTACTGATGTTACAGTTTGGGAAAATCAGGAACAAATTCCTAGTCAAACTGGAATCCAAAATAACCAGATATGGATTAAATGGCAACATAAACTCAATGCTCCTGAAGCACATACCTTTGTATTGAAATATCGGGTTATTGGTGGTTTACATATTAATGATAGTGGAGATAAGGTTTACTGGAAAGCAATATTTGCTAACCGGAGTGCTGCTATTAACAATGCCAAAATAATAGTCCGACTGCCAGAAATTTTATCAGAAAAAATCCAAAATTATAAAAGTTTTGGAGTGCGAACTAACGCTCGAAAAATTAATTCAACAACTGTAGAATTTGTTGCTCAAAAACCAATTCCACCGCAACAAGAAATAGAAGTGCTGCTGCTATTTCCCCATAATATTCTTGATGTTTCAAAACCAAATTGGCAGAGTCCTAAAGTTGCAAAAGCAAATTCGCAGACTCCTAAACCTGTTAGTTCTCCTTCTTCAGGATCAGAAGACCAAATATTTGGGATATTATTATTAATAGGGCTTCCCATGATAGGGCTTTTTATCGTCTTTAGTAGTAGTAGTAGTAGTAGTAGTGGAGGAGGTAGCGACACTCGCGGTGGCGGTGGCAGCGCGAGTAGCCCTAGTGGCCCTGGTGGCGGTTGTGGCGGTGGTGGTGGTGGCGGTGGCGGTGGCTGCGGTGGCGGTGGAGGCGGCTGCGGTGGCGGTGGTGGTGGTGGTGGTGGATAGTATCAGTTGAACAATTAAGACTACTACCCATTAACCTCACTATATAACGAAATGTTGTTCACCTCATACCCTTGAGATTGCTGCCTTCCACTCCGTTCCAGTCGCAATGAACGAAAAATTGTGGTCTCAAGTCTCTGCCTTTTTAAGGGGATAAAAAAATAGAATATTCCATATTTCAATCCCGAAGTTTCAGCTAGGGGTACTGATAACTCATAACTGATAACTGATAACTGAAATGACGTAGTTGTAAGTTTTCCCTCCTCCCTACTTAGCTATTCTCAATATGGCCATAACTACCGCCCCCCACTAATACTAAATCCGCTTACCACAATTAAACTTTTGTAAATCTTCTCCGAAAAAGACTGTAGGGACGTTCCCTGGAACGTCCCTACAATGGTTTCACAAAAAGCTGATAATTACTGGAATTTTCCAATACTTAAAATTTGGCGTTGCTGAATGGTAATGATTTTTAGATTAAGTATCAACGTCAAACATAAGTTTTTCAATTTTGCCTTCAGCTACTTACCATTACATTTCAGCAACGCCTAAAATTTATAGCCGTCGCCAGGGCGGTTAGGAATTTCTTGCGCCTCTCAAATTTAGTTCGTGCTGCGAATTTACAGCGGTTTTCATATCAATAAACCACAATGATACTAACTCCTAACTCCTAACTCCTAACTTTTAACTCCTGACTCCTAACTCCTAACTCCTGACTCCTGACTCCTGACTCCTGACTCCTAACAATGAGTTTAGTGGTCTACTCAAATGAAAAGCGCTGTAACTTCTGACTTCTGACTTCTAACTTCTGACTTCAGTTAAAACACCATTCAGGAAAATATCAGCTAATCCCTCAGCCATTTCTTGCATAGCTTGTGGAGAAGCATCAGGATCTAATAAGGTTTTTTGACTAAAACCCGCGATCGCAAACATTCCTAAAAATACCCGCGCCACCAGTTTCGGATTCATTTGACGATATACACCTCGCTCCATCGCCGTTGCAAAAAAAGCCTCCGCCACATCTGTCATTTTCTCAATAACTTCCGATTGAATTTTATCTCTCAACTCTGGATGAAACTGTGCTTCAAAAAAACAAATTTTCATTATATCTGCATTATGACTCATATTTAACATCCGTCGTCGCATCACTTGTGCCACAGCTTTATAGCTAGACATCTCACTTAATTCTGTCAATAAATCTGTAAGAATTTCCACCCATCCTGTTGTAGCCAACTCTATCAAAATTGCCTTTTTATTAGTAAAATGATGAAATAATGTACTCTCTGCTACTCCCACCTCCTTTGCCAAATCACGAATTGTAGTACCATCATATCCATGTCTAGCAAACAACTTTTGAGCTGTTTGTAAGATCCTATTTCGTGTCTGTGTCTCTGGAGTTGGCAACTGAGTCGAAATTTTCATAATAGTTAACTTTTTAACTTACTGTAACTATTTGTAGCCTCATTATTTAACTATTTAATGATTAATTAATAAACTAGGGAGTAGAGGAGTAGAGGAGTAAGGGTTTGGTCTCCAAATCCCTTGATGCTTGGGTTTGGAGACCAAACCCCTACGATAAAATCTTACAACCTATTTAGGATTGCTATATCAATAGATTTGTTACTCTTTCAAATAAAGATTAGAGTTATTTTATCACTATTATTTACAAGAAAAAATTTTTCTATTGTCTCTAGTTTTCAAGACGTTACAGCTAGAGACATTTTGCTGATAGAACTCAGGCCATTTCAGTTAGCCTCCTCCGGAGGAACTGCGTTAACAGTTATAGCGCTACGCATTAAGGTGTTTGACATTTCTAAATCCTAAAACCCTTTATTAGTCTACTATTCCCTATTCCCTATTCCCTATTGCCTAGCGCGTAGCGCTATATCAGTTAGCCTCATAAGGTCGTAACTGCCCAATTCATTACCTCTGGCTTTTTGCGCAGCATGACAAACGGAAACTCAGAGGCTTAACATAAGGAATATTCTCTTTTTTTATCCCCTTCAAAGGGGAGGCTTGAGACCTTTTTTTTTGGTCAACATCAATTTCCCAATACTCCAGAATATAATTTTAGATAAATTGAATTGATTTAATTATTGATGTTTGGCCATAAACTAGAAAAGTCTACTCAAAACCAACAGAAAAAACCTAAATAACAATAGGATATGCTGAAAAACTTATTATCTCAAGTTATATTATTTCCCTGCTGGTCTCAAAAATTAATCAGCTCCCTCCTGGACAAGGCCAACTTTAATAACCTACTCCTTCATGGCTCGGTTCGCAAATCACTCAAATTTTGTCTTTGCTTAACTGTCCTCTGTTTCTTCTGTTTTGGCCTTGCACCGAGTATGGCCTTAGCAAAGGAATCTACTCCCGACCAAAAAATCTCAATCAAACCCTATTTAGACCGAGTAATTAAAAAAGTCACAGAATTTCGTCTGAATAATGGCATGAAATTCATCGTTCTAGAACGAAATAATGCTCCTGTCATATCCTTTGTTATTTATGCTGATGTGGGTGGAGCAAATGAACCAGATGGAAAAACAGGTGTAGCTCACTACCTCGAACATTTGGCTTTTAAAGGTACAAAAAAAATCGGTACAAAAGACTATGAGGCAGAAAAACCAACTTTAGACAAATTAGACCAGATATTCGCACAAATTCAGCAAGCTAGCGAAGATGGTAAAACAGAAGAGGTTGCCCAACTCAAAGCAGATTTTGATAAAGCTCAAAAGTTGGCATCTGAATATATCAATCAAAATGAATTCTCAAAAATTGTCAAACAAGCGGGAGGAGTCGGACTGAATGCTGCCACCTCCGCAGACTATACCCAATACTTTTACAGTTTACCTGCCAATAAATTAGAATTATGGATGTCTTTGGAGTCAGAAAGATTTCTAGAACCAGTATTTAGGGAATTTTACAAAGAAAAACAAGTAATTCTAGAAGAGAGGCGATCGCGCACCGAAAATTCACCTGTTGCTCAATTATTAGAACAATTCCTCGATAAAGCTTTCCTCGTACATCCTTATAGTCGCCCTGTCATAGGTTCTTCAGAGGATATACAAAATTTAACCAGAGAAGATGTTCGAGATTTTTTTGATACTCATTACGTTCCTAGTAACTTAACTGTAGGGATAGTTGGAGATGTTAATCCTAAAGAAGTCAAAAAATTAGCAAAAACATATTTCGGTCGTTACAAAGTAAAACAAAAACCACCAAGAGTCAACATTGTCGAACCTATTCAAACCGAAACACGGGAAGTAACGATGAAGTTAAAATCCCAACCTTGGTATATAGAAGGTTATCATCGACCAGCAGTGAATCATCCCGACAATGCAATTTATAATATGATTGCTAGTATTATGAGTGATGGTCGTACTTCTCGCCTCTATCAGTCATTAGTTGAGAAACAAAAAATTGCACTTGTCGCCAGAGGGTTTAGTGGTTATCCAGGAAGTAAATATGCACATCTGATGCTCTTCTATGCCATGACTGCTCCTAATAGTAATATAGATGAAGTAGGATCGGCTTTGCAAACAGAAATTGAAAGGTTGAAAACAGAGTTAGTTTCTGAGCAAGAATTAGAACGGGTAAAGACTCAAGCGCGGGCAGGTTTATTGCGTTCTCTTGACTCTAATATGGGTATGGCCTCTGCTCTGTTAAGTTATGAAGTTAACACAGGTTCGTGGCAAAATCTATTTAAAGAGTTGGATGCTATTAATGCTGTAACTAGAGAAGATATTCAGCGTGTTGCTCAAGAAACTTTCGTGGCAGAAAACCGAACTATTGGTAGACTACTTCCTACAGTCCAATAGTAAACTGAGACACATGAGGGCGGGTTTATGTAAATCTTAGAGTAAGCATTAAAATTATAGCTAAAAGCCGCCCCTACGATTGCACCATTTGTTCTACTACAATTTTGCTGAACTATCGAACATTACGTTGCGCCGTAACGCACCATTGAAGATTTCGGTGCGTTATGCTGATAACTGTACTGTACGGACGTTGCATGCAACTACTAACTGATAACTGAAATGACTATGCTCTCTAACCAAAAGAAAACTATTAGATCAAAACTTGTCTTAACAGCATTTTTAGTGATAGTATTGCTGTTATCTATATTAGGGCGAATACCAGCTATAGCTCTAACACCACCAAAACATTACACCGAATTAGAATTTCCACCATTACCAGAATTAGAAATACCAGATTATACTCGCTTTCAACTTGATAATGGTATCGTTGTGTATCTGATGGAAGACCATGAACTCCCCTTAATTGGTGGACGTGCAATATTCCGGACAGGTTCAAGATTTGAACCTGAAAATAAAGTAGGGTTAGCAGACTTAACCGGAACTGTTATGCGTACAGGAGGCACAATTCAACACACCCCCGAACAAATAAATGAACTACTCGAACAAAAGGCAGCAGCAGTCGAAACAGGTATCGGCGGTACTGCTGGTAGTGCTAGATTTAGTTGTCTCACTGAAGACTTGACAAAAGTATTTGGATTATTTGCCGAAGTCATTCGCGAACCTGCATTTACTGAAGAAAAATTAGACCTTGCCAAACAACAATGGGAAGGTAGTATTGCTCGTCGGAATGATGATCCTGGATCTATTGCTGGCCGAGAGTTCCAAAAATTAATTTATGGTCAGGAAAGTCCTTATGCTCGAACTGTTGAATATGAAACTCTAAATAATATTTCCCAGGAAGATTTAATTGATTTCTATGCCAAATATTTTCATCCTGAGAATATGATTTTGGGAATAGTAGGAGATTTTAAAACCAAACAGATGCGATCGCTGATTAAAGAACAACTAGGGGACTGGGAACCAAGTAGTAAAGCAGTAAAACCGCCTCTACCGACTGTTACTCAAGCTGAAGTCGGTGATATATTTTTTGTGGAACAACCACAGCTCAATCAAAGTTATATACAAATGGGTCATTTAGGCGGAAAATTAGATAGTCCTGATTATACAGCTTTGAGCGTAATGAATAGTGTCCTCAATGGTTTAGGAGGGCGTTTGTTTAATAATATTAGATCGCGGCAAGGTTTAGCTTATTCTGTTTCTGCTTATTGGAGTCCTAACTATGATTATCCAGGAGTATTCGTCACTGGTGGTGAAACTCGTTCGGATGCAACTGTACCATTTATCGAGTCTGTTAAAGAAGAAATTGAACGTATCCGCACTCAACCTATTACAGAAGACGAACTTAACCACGCTAAAAACTCTACCCTCAATTCATTTATTTTCAACTTTCAAGATCCGGCTCAAACCTTATCCCGTTTGATGCGATATGAATATTATGATTATCCTCAAGATTTCATTTTCCGTTATCGCCAGGAATTGGAAAAAATTACAGTTGCAGATGTACAAAGAGTAGCTCAAAAATATTTGCAACCAGAGAAAATGGTAACTTTAGTTGTGGGTAATGAAGGAGAAATTCAACCGCCTCTCAGTAGTCTGGGAAATGGGATTGAAATTACTTCCATAGATATTACAATTCCAGAACCAAGCTAAATTATAGCTTTCAGCATTCAGCTATCAGCTATCAGCTCTAGCAAAATTTGTAGTGCACTGTTTCATCTAAAATAGTAGAGTTGTTGGGAAATAAAAATTGAACAATGCTCAAAAGCTTACTCTATAAGCTTTTCATAATTTTATAGCGGAATAATGCTATAAACTTTGACGGATAAGGGTTTTAGCCATTTTTTTAGCTTAATTCCCAACAACTCT
>JBCDJM010000091.1:0-25168 GCA_038747755.1 Cyanobacteria bacterium P01_H01_bin.35 | reverse complement strand
CTATATTATGATTATGTACTTAATTTTTTTCCCTAAGAAAAGAACCTTTTCCGCTATGAGTAAAGGTTCTTCAATGAACGTTGACCTTGAAAAATCTGTTCAACCGTCAAATTAAATTCTGGAAAAAATAGAGACTTATCAATCAAATGCAGACACAGATTTTGCCACGGATATACGGATTAGGTGTGATTGGTAGCTATATCTATATTATGATTATGTACTTAATTTTTTTCCCTAAGAAAAGAACCTTTTCCGCTATGAGTAAAGGTTCTTATTGGTTTTTATCAAATGTTAATAAAGATGTGGTTCAACAATTAATAATTAATAATGAATAATTAATAATTACCTCTCCTTGAAAAGAAGAGGATTGACTAATCATGAAAATTTTTGTTTATTATCCCCTATCCAAGGGTCGGCTTTAAACCAAAATTTTTCGGTAATCGATGATCTACTACAACTGATAACTGTTAAAAAGACCGCCTCCAATTAAAGAACTTCTCTAACATATTTTGCTGCCATAAATTTTTGGCATATTTCTCCTTTTTCAACAATAAACTTGCCTTACTATTTACCTCAGATAAAGTCGGATAAATATGAATCCCAGTCAAAGCAGAAACAGGCAACTTATTCGACATTGCCAAAACAATTTCATGGATTAATTCACCAGCAGAAATACCAACTAAATGCGCTCCTAAAATTTCCCCATTACCCCTAGTAATAATTTTACCAAATCCAGTTGTAGCTGCCTCAGCTTGAGCGCGGTCTACCCCAGAAAAAGGTTGCTTCAAAATATAAACATCATCTCCATAACGTTCCTTTGCTTGCTTTTCTGTTAAACCTACCCTTGCCAATTCTGGGTCAGTAAAAGTTGCCCAGGGAATAACTCGATAATTGGCTTTACTAATAGGAAAAAATAAGGCATTTGTTAAAGCCACAACCGCTTCATAACCAGCCACATGAGTAAACTGATAACCACCAATTACATCTCCACAAGCATAAATTTTAGAATTAGTAGTTTGCAGCTTTTCATTAACAATAATTCCTTGTTTTCCTACCTCTACACCAGCAGCTTCTAAATTCAAAGATTCGACATTTGGCAACCTACCACCAGCGACTAAAATTTCATCAACTATAATATTTTTTCCACCTGCCGTTATTTGCTTTTTGCCATCCACAACTTCAACTTTTTCCGCCCTAGTTTCCTTTAAAATATTAATACCTTCCGACTCAAATTGTTCCTGTACAACTAGAGCAGCTTCCGGTTCTTCTTTTGGTAAAATATGACTTTTACTAGAGATAATTGTCACATCACTACCAAGACGAGAAAAAGCTTGACCTAATTCACAACCTATCGGGCCAGCACCAATTATTGCCAAAGAATCTGGTCGTTCTTGTAGAGAAAATACTTTTTCATTTGTTAGGAAACCAGCAGAATTTAACCCCTCCACAGATGGAATTGCAGGTCGAGAACCGGTAGAAATAACAAAAGCTCTTGCAGTTAATTGTTTACCATCAACTTCAAAAGTTTTCTTGTCTATAAATTTACCTTCTCCAAAAATAACTTCAACACCTAAACCTCTAAATCTTTCTGGCGAATCATGGGGTTGAATATTAGCTATTACTTGTTGAGCATGACCAGTTGCTTTAGCAAATTCAATTTCTGGAGGTTGAGTATAAATGCCAAAATTAGCAGCATTTTTTACTTGATAAGCAACACGAGAAGCATGAATTAAAGACTTACTAGGAACACAACCATACCATAAACAATCACCACCTAATTTATCTTTTTCTACTAATGCTACTTTTGCTTTTAATTGAGCAGCAGCAGAAGCTACTACTAAACCTCCAGAACCACCGCCAATAATTACAATATCGTATTGAACTGCCATTATTTTACCTCTATAAATTCAGTTATCAGTTATCAATTATCAGGGTGCATCTCAATGCGTGAATAAAGCCAAAAATTTATCACTTTTAGGGAACACTTAACAGGGAACACTTAACTGGGGATAGGGAATAGCAAAAAAGTATTTTGGAAAATATGAGATGCACCCAATTATCAGTTATCAGTTATCAGTTATTAACTTATTATCACAGGAAGAAGGAATTAGTTTCCAAGGTTGTTTAATTCTTTACAAAAGTTGAATGCTGAAATAATAACTAGCAGGAATAAGCAACAAGAAAAAAAATGATTTTCCACAAACAATAACTTTGTTGTAACCATTCAGCTAGGTCCCATTTAGCTATCAGATGCATGAAAGAATCAAGCAACGACTAGGGTTAGGTAATGACCAATTTGATTCATAGCTTTTAATTCTCCTTACAAGGTGAATTCCTCTGTGCTTTGATAATAAGTTAATAAAAAATAGCTTTTAGCTGACTGCTGTTTGTGCAGCATTCCGCTGGAAATGCTTACACTTTGTTGAACTAAAGAAATAATATTTCCTTATATTCAATTTTATCGGTTTTTCTTGAGGTAATTATCCATTATCCATTAATAAACTACTATCCCTTACCTGAAATATTCTAATCATTTATTTAACCCTAACAATATTAGTAGGATCTGAGAAACTACTGAATATTGATTAAGAATATATAAATTTAAAAGGGTTTTAAATCAACTATATTGATTTTGTACTCCTTATACAGTAAGTGTTGAAGTTGTATTACCGTAGAATTACTGAAGAATTTTTGACTGATAAAATAGGTTAAAATATGAGATAATAAGCCAAAGAGTTTTAAATAAACTATCTTAATTTTGTACTCCTTCTACAGTAGGTGTTGAAGTTGTATTTTCCGTAGAATTACTGAAGAATTTTTGACTGATAAAAGAGGTTAAAATATGAGATAATAAACCAAAAGGTCCGGCAAATAAACAAAAAATTATTGAGTGGACAGTCCAAACACCAGTGCGTTGTCCTTCCCAATAAATCCAACGACCAACAAATAAATCCATCACTAAAAAATGAATCCATCCTGTTGCTGCTGCTGATTCTTCTCCAAAGAATTTAGCAATATCTGACAGAGTAGGATTTGATAAAGCTGCGGCAGATTCAGGGGTAATACTACTAATAAGTAAATAAAGATAAACGGCTACTAATAATATAAAAGGAATCAAAGACTCCATAACTTTACGAGTCACTTTCCAATTAGGCAAAAATATTATTAATGCCCAGAATGGTAATACAAATAAATTAGCACCGTTAAAAATTAAATCGATTGTCATTATTATTTATTCACTCCATTGAGGTAAGAAAATGTTCAAAGAACTTTTTAATAAATGTTATGCTATTTCGGCAAAAATGTCTCTAGGGACAATTGCTTTAATTCTAATTCTTGGGGTCTATCATTTACCTGGGGCTGCAATGAAGTTAAGGAATCAGGAAATTCATACCGATAATCATACAAATCAGATGGAGGATAAGTTGGCTCAAACTGGATATATGGACATAAGTATGAAATTAGTTTCTGCTAATAATCAATTTGCTTTTCAACTATTTTCAGAAATTCATCAATCCCAGAATGATGAAAATATCTTTATATCACCCAGTAGTATAGCGATCGCCCTATCAATGACCTACAATGGTGCTAGTGGAAAAACTCAAGAAGCTATGGCTAAAACTCTAAATTTTCAGGGAATGAGTTTAGATGAAGTTAATCATGCAAATCGACAGTTAGGAAATTTATTAAATAGTTTAAATTCTGAGATTGAATTAGATATTGGTAATTCAATTTGGACTAAAAAAGGAATATCTTTCGATCCAAACTTTCTACAAAGAAATAAATATTTTTATCAGAGTAAAGTAAGTGAAATTGACTTTAATCATCCTCAAACACCAGATATTATCAATAATTGGGTCAAGGATTGTACTGAGGGAAAAATTTCTCAGATCATTGACAAGCTAGAGCCAGATGCTGTCATGGTTTTATTAAATGCAATTTATTTTAAGGCTAATTGGGAACAAGAATTTTCAGAAAATTCCACTAAAGAATTGCCTTTTAATCTACCTAATGGTAGACAAAAAAAACATCCAATTATGTTTCAATCATCTCAAAATTTATATTACGAAGATGAAGATTTTCAAGCAGTTAGTTTACCTTATGGAGAAGGTCGTGTAAGTATGTATATATTTCTCCCTAGGGAAGAAGTTGGATTAGAAAAATTTTATAAAATTTTAAATGATCAAAACTGGGAAGATTGGATGCTAATGTTTGACTACCATAAAGTTAATTTAGGTTTGCCAAAGTTTAAAACTGAATATGAAGTTACCCTCAATAATGTATTGAAATCTTTGGGAATGGAAATAGCTTTTGACAAAAGGTCGGCAGATTTTTCTGGAATGCGTCCTACTCCAGCAGAGTTATATATTGATAAAGTCAAACATAAAACATTTGTTGAAGTTAATGAAACTGGAACAGAAGCAGCAGCAACTACCAGTGTAAGAATGGGAACGAGAAGTGCGGAAATAGTGGTTAATATGTTAGTTGACCGTCCCTTCTTTTTTGCAATTAGAGATAATGATTCTGGAACTATTTTGTTTATGGGAGAAATTACAAATCCAGAAATGTGATTTAGAATTCTGAATTCTGAATTCAGAGTAGTCCTAAATAGACTTCTTCAAAAATGAAAAATCAAATCAATTTTATCCATAAATTATCAATTATTCCCCTTCTGTTACCTCTTTTATGGAGATGTCTAATATGTAAGGATTTTAGCTACTACATCCCTTTAATTATCAAAAAATAGACTAGAAAAATCATTACTTGTTTACCGAAATAATTAAGGTATAAAGCCTATCCTTTAAAGGATAAATAAGAAAAAAATTTCCTTTGAGTCAATCCTCTTCTTGAAAAGAAGAGGCAATTATTAATTATTAATTAGTTGAATAGCACCAATTTGTTTCATATCCTTGGTTGCTTGAGAAAATAAAGTAATTGTCGCAAAAGCCGTTTTTCCTGGAGCAACGCTGGAGTGCTTCAGAAAATGGCAAGTTGGCAGTGTTGAGGGTTAATGATTTTTAGTATTATTAGGTTTAGATGAACCAAAATCAGATATATAGACATGATTGAAAAATTAGTTTCTGCTAATAACAAATTTGCCTTTCAACTATTTTCAGAAATTCAGAAATCCCAGTCAAATGAAAATATTTTTATCTCACCAATTAGTATAGCGATCGCCCTATCAATAACCTACAATGGCGCCGTGGGAAAAACTCAAGAAGCTATGGCTAAAACTTTAAATTTTCAGGGGATGAGTTTAGAGGAAATTAATCAGGCAAATCAAGAATTAGGAATTTTATTGGATAGTTTAAATTCAGACATTAAGTTAAATATTTCTAACTCAATCTGGACTAAAATAGGAGTACCTTTTGAGCCAAACTTTCTCCAAATCAACCAAGAAGTTTATCAGAGTCAAGTCCGGGAAATTGACTTTGAAAATCCTCAGAGCACAGAAATTATTAATAATTGGATAAAAGATAATACCAAAGGCAAAATCGATAAAATAATTGAAAGACTAGATCGTGATTCAGTGATGATATTGTTAAATGCTATTTATTTTAAAGGAAACTGGCAAAAAGAATTTGAGGATTTTTATACCCAAGATCGGCCTTTTTATCTATCTAATGGAATGGAAAAACAACATCCAACGATGTTGAATTTATCTCAATATTCATATTATGAAAATCAAACTTTTCAAGCCATCAATTTACCTTACGGAGAAGGCAGCGTAAGTATGTATATATTTCTGCCCAAAGAAGAAATAGGGTTAGAAACATTCTATCAAACTTTAAATGAAGAAAATTGGCAAAATTGGATGCTAAAGTTTGAATCTCAAACAGTTACATTAAGTTTACCCAAATTTAAAAATGAATATGAAGTGACTCTTAACAATGTATTGAAATCTTTGGGAATGGAAATAGCTTTTGACGTAAAGACAGCAGATTTTTCGCGCATAAGTTCTATTCCACCAGAGTTATATATTGATGAAATTAAACATAAAACATTTGTTGAAGTAAATGAAACTGGAACAGAAGCAGCAGCAGCTACCAGTATAACTATGGCAGTAGCAAGTGCTATGGTAACAAGTTTAAATATGTTTGTTAATCGTCCCTTCTTTTTTGCAATTAGAGATAATAATTCTGCCACTATTTTGTTTATGGGAGAAATTACAAATCCAGAAAACTAAGATTTTGCAATTAATAATTAACAATTAATTATGGCATTAGCGGAGCTTTGTGCTAGTAAAAGGCCGTTTTGATCCGCAACATGAAACCCCCCCTAACACCAAAATATTACAACTGAAATAAGATTGCTATATTGGCTTTCATACTTTTACTAAACTCAGAGCAGCAAAATAGTAAATAATTATTTGAATTTGGTATGATTGTATTAGCAAAAATTCAGATATATAGACATGATCGAGAAATTAGTTTCCGCCAATAATAAATTTGCCTTTCAACTATTTTCGGAAATTCAGAAATCCCAGTCAAATGAGAATATTTTTATCTCGCCAAGTAGTATAGTGATCGCTTTATCAATGACGTACAATGGCGCTGCGGGAAAAACTCAAGAAGCTATGGCTAAAACTTTAAATTTTGAGGGAATGAGTTTAGAGGAAATTAATCAAGCAAATCAGGATTTAGGGACTTTATTAAATAGTTTAAATCCCGAGATTAAATTAAATATTGCCAACTCTATCTGGGCTAGAAAGGGAATATCTTTTTATCCAAGTTTTCTCCAAGTAAATCAAGATTTTTATCAGAGTCAGGTAAGAGAAATTGACTTTGACGATCCTGAGAGTGTGAAAATTATCAATAGTTGGGTAAAAGACAAAACTGAAGGCAAAATTGATAAAATTATTCAAGCACTTGATCCTAATGATGTCATGGTTTTGTTAAATGCTATTTATTTCAAGGGTGATTGGCAACAACAATTTTCAAAAGGTTCTACTCAAGAGATGCCTTTTTATTTAGGCAATGGAACTCAAAAGCAACATCCAATTATGTTTCAATCATCTAAACATTTATATTACGAGAATGAAGATTTCCAAGCTGTAAGTTTGCCATACAGAGAAAGTAGTGTAAGTATGTATATATTTATCCCTAGGGAACAAGTAGGTTTAGAGCAATTTTATAGAGCTTTAAATGAGGAAAACTGGAAAACATGGATGCAAGAGTCAAACTTTTGCAAAGTTAATTTGGGTTTGCCCAAATTTAAAAATGAATATGAAATTACTCTCAATGAGACCCTGAAATCATTAGGAATGGAAATAGCTTTTCAAGAGGAAGCAGATTTTTCAGGAATTAGTTCCGAACACTTATTTATTAGCGAAGTTAAACATAAAACATTTGTTGAAGTGAATGAAACAGGAACAGAAGCAGCGGCAGCTACCAGTGTGGGAATCAGAAGAAGAAGAAGAGCAACAGAAATAGTTGTTGAGATGTTAGTTAATCGCCCCTTCTTTTTTGCAATTAGAGATAATAATTCTGGCACTATTTTGTTTATGGGAACAATTACAAATCCCTTATGGATTAGCGAAGTTAAACATAAAAAATTCGTTGAAGAGAATGAAACAGAAACAGAAGAAGCAGCAGCAACTACCGATGAAAGAAGAAGAAGAAGAAGAAGAAGAAGAGCAACAGAAATAGTTGTTGATATGTGAGTTAATCGCTTCTTCTTTTTTGCAATTAGAGATAATAATTCTGACACTATTTTGTTTATGGGAACAATTACAAATCCATAAAATTAATACCTGGCTATGATTTTTCAAGTGTAGAAACCGGGTTTGTATTAGATATCTTACCATACTAACATCTGTCTCCAAAAAACCCGGTTTCTTATAATACCATTTCTCGCACATTCTTGCTACATCTATTTGAGGATAGGGAGTAGGGTTCAAAGAAATAAGATATCTTGGCTTAATCACCGATAATCGTCAAAAAAATGACTGAAGCTTACTTATGACTTAATAACTGAAGTTTTGATTTTGATAAAAATTCCAGAAGTTAAGGTAATTAGTTAAAATCACTATCATAGCCACATCATCAACTACTCCACAGATAAAATAGATTAATAAAACCTCTAGTTATTAATCTATTTTATCTTTTCCGGCTTTTTTACCAAAAAATCAGGTCTAAAACTTTCCCTTTTTAAGCGGATGAAAAAAAGATTTGGTTGATTATTTCAATCTCAATGGTTCACTTGGAGGTACTAATAACTGTTAAGGCAGTTCCTCTGATAGGAGGCTAATTGATAACTGAAATGACCCCTAAATTTATACTTTCAACTTTTGTCAGGTTAGGTCAACCGAATATATATAATAATAGAACTTAATTGAGACTTAAACTAACCACTATTTTTATGAATAACCCCATATATCCCGGTCTAATACTCACAGATCGCTATAAAATTATCAAACAATTAGGACATGGTGGTTTTGGACGTACCTACCTCGCAGAAGATAACCACCGTTTCCAGGAACTCTGTGTCCTCAAAGAATTTGCCCCTCAAGTTCACGGTAGCTATGCTTTACAAAAATCTCAGGAATTATTTGAACGAGAAGCAGGTGTATTATACAAATTACGACATCCACAAATTCCTGGGTTCCGAGAAATGTTTCGCTATAAGTTAAATGGGGAAGGATATCTATTTTTAGTACAAGATTATATAGAAGGTAAAACTTATCGTGCTTTATTAGAAAACCGCAAACTTCAAGGCAAACTTTTTAGCGAAGCAGAAGTAAAAAAATTTTTGCTCCAACTATTACCAGTTTTGGAATATATCCACAACTTGGGAGTTATTCATCGTGATATTTCTCCAGATAATATAATTCTACAAACTTCTGACAAATTGCCAGTATTAATTGATTTTGGTGGAGTGAAAGAAACAGCAACAAAAGTCGCCTCTGAGTATGCTCATAAAGGAGGAGGTATTTTACCCCAAGCAACAAAGTTAGGAAAATTAGGATATGCTCCAGATGAACAAATGCGACTAGGAGTTATTAATAATGACAGCGATCTATATGCTCTAGCAGTAACAGCTTTAGTTTTACTAACTGGAAAGGAACCCTCTTTTTTGATAGATGGTAACAACTTAACTTTTAACTGGCGCAAGGAAATTAGTCTTAGTGAAAATCTGGGAAATATATTAGATAAGATGTTAGCGTCCAAACCAAGCGATCGCTTTTCCACCGCTCGTCAAGTTATTGGAGCGCTCGAAAATGTGCCATCTAGCATTGACTTAGCGACTACTCAAGCACCACCAGATGTTGTTTCCACTCCTCCTGTTACTGCGGGTAAACTCTCCAATGTAACTACTATGTCAGTTTCCCAAGCTCATGTTACCACTGATATTGCCAAAAAATCTTCTATTTGGTCAACAATTTTATTAGTATTAGTAACAACATTTAGTATGGGAGGAATAGGTTGGATAGGTGGTAATTTTTGGTTAGAATATACCTCTAATCAAAATATAATTGTCAATGAGAAACCAGAAAAATTGAGCGATCGCCTCCAACAATTAGGTATTGATGAATCTTTCTTTTTTCCTTTAGTAGATGAATTTTTCTACAGTCAGTATCCTCAAAAAAGAGGGCAAATTTTGAGTAATAAAACTTCAGAAGATAAATTATGGCAGGAACGATGGTATGCAATAGCTAATAAGTTAGCAGATAAACTAGAAACACTCAGTCCGGATGCCCGTCGCAGATTAGGTAATTATAGTAAAGATGATATTTATAGATGGCGGTCTCAACTGAGCAGACTAAATATTAGTAGTGCAGCTTTTAATGATTTGACTGATGCTAGGTTTATTAATTTGTTTTCAGAGCAAACTCGTGGTCAAAATATAATTGGTTTACCAATAGGTCAAGTTTGGCAAGCGATAGCTACTGATACAATGAGAGATTTACAAAGTAGAAAATCTCTAGGAGAAATTCGTTTTCCACGAGGTTCGTATAGAGAAGTTGTTAAGGGTACTCTCCAACCAGGAGAAGGTAAAATTTATCTAGCTTGGTTACAAGATGAACAAATTTTGCGAGTCATATTAGAACCTAATTCTCCAGAAGTTTTATTATCTATTTATCCTCCCAGAAATTATCGTCGTAGGTCTAGAGGATTAATAGAAGATTCTCCCGAAAATCAATGGATAGGTGAAACAAAAAGGTCTGGTTATCATCAATTTGTAGTTGTTTCAAATTCAGATAAACCTATTGAATATTCTTTAGTATTATTTGCTAGAAATAGAATTAATCGTAGGTATTAGTTCAATAGTTAATAATTAACAATTAATAATTAATAATTACCTATTCTTAAGAACCTACACATAATTATTTGACTATTCTCTATAGCTGTTCCCCTTATACTATAAGGCTCTGAATTGTAGGCAATCTGTAATTACAGCGGTTTTAATTTCAGTAGGGAGGTTCCATGGAACCTCCCTACAAGATTTTGGTTGTGAAGATGTGGTTTATCAATCTGAAAAGCACTGTAATTTTGTGTACCTGCTTAAAAAGAATACGATTTGAAAACTTTGAAAAAAGCTACTGATAAATTGAGAGATAATTAAAAGTTAGTGTCAAAGTATATTCCTTTAACCTTAGAAATAATTATTCATTATTTGCTGTTAACGCAGTTCCTCCGCAGGAGGCTAGCTGACTGCTGAAAATTATCGACTATCTTGACACTGAAAGAAAAACTATGAGATAATATAGATAAACTTAAAATTGTGTACTTAAAACTAATTATTCAAAATAAATTTGGGAGGATATATGTGGAAATACATAATTATTGCTTTAATAACCCTAGAATTAGTCTTACTAAGTGGATTTGTTAGATCCCCAGCTAATGCAACAATTAGAGATTCAGAAATTTTTACTTGGGATTATGCCTCTATAAGTAATTCTCAGGTTGTTTGTAAAAAAGTCAAATTTCACCCCATAAATAAAAAGCTACCAGAATCATCAGACATGGAACCTGTAAATATTAATTCTCAAGTAGTAAATGATAGTTATTGTGCTGATTTAACTAAACCTGTTTAATCCTCATATCCTGATGATTAATTACCAGAAAAAAATGTAGGAATATCCCTAAGATTAAGTAAAAATAGAGTTTAAATAAATGTAAGCATTCTGTTAGGAGAGAAAAATTAATTTGCTAAAAATGAGAGCTTAATTCTAATAGCTGAATGCTTACATAAAATGTTCCATAAAAAAACAAAATAGTAAAAAAAACCGGGTTTAAAATGACATAAATCCGGTTTTCATATTTTTTAATACACATGATATGATTGAGTGCATCTGAATAGTTATAAACAGGGATGTAAAAAAAATATGAAATATCGTGTCATACTCAACCGTAGAGATATTATAGTTGAAGCAGGAAGTAAAGAAGAAGCAGCTAAACAAGCAGCAACTAAGATTAATCAAGGGGAAAAAATTAACAATATTAAACCAGTTACATCATCAGAATCTAAATCAGGTTCTTGGTGGGAAATTTGGTTAGATTAAATGTCAACTAACTTTAGGAAATACAAAGATTTGTATTTCCTCTAATTTAATATGTGAAATATAGAAAATTATTCTCAAAAAGCTCTGTATAGTTTGTTTTTTCTTTATTTTTTCTTCAGAATTAAAATTTCAGTATAATTAAGTATAAAATTAAACAAAAATCATAATATTGATGACTATCTTAATGTAAAGTATCGTAACAATTCCGATCAAAATCTTGAGAAATCTTACTTTAGTTTGACAAGCGGTCTAACCTATAAATTTAAAGTAATATAACGAGGTAAAATAATGAATAATTTCCAAAAATATCGGCTTAGTTGCACCCTCACCTTCGGCGACATTTATGGCCAGATTATTGTTTGGTTGATAGTAGTATTCTTGAGCATTGCTGGAGGAGTTGCCCTTTGGACGAGCAGTAACCAAATGTATGCTCTGGGAGCTATTGCTCTAGTTGTTGTCTTGTCTCTACCCTTCCTTCTATTTTCTTTTGTAACTACCTTATTAAATCATATTGAAGTCTCTTCAGTAGACCCGAATGAGGAAGAGCAACTTCAAATGTCAACACCTGGTCAGCAAACAGTAACATCTCTAGGTTAAATATTTTGAGTCTTTATTTCGTGACTTAAAAATCACAAAATTTCTCAATTAATCAAGAATCTAAAAGTATTAAAAACCTACCTGATTAATGACAGGCAGGTTTTTATAGGAATAGGGAATAGGCTGTAACAAGAAAGATATAAAATGATATAATTAGATACCTTCTATTTTAAAGTAGTTCCAGGGAATAGAGAAGTATTTTTGTGAATAATATTAGACAAATTTTTGCCAGAAATTATTTGGCTTTACTTGAGATAAAGTAAGATGAGAAAAGAACAAAAATACCTAAATATTTAGCTAATGTTAGAACACGACATAATTATAGTAGGCGGCGGTCTCGCTGGCAGTCGCGCTGCTGTGGAAATAGCTCGCAAAAACCCTAGTTTAGATGTGGCGGTAGTTGCCAAAACTCACCCCATTCGTTCCCACTCTGTCGCTGCTCAAGGGGGGATAGCTGCTTCCCTGCAAAATGTAGATCCTAAAGACAGTTGGAAAGCTCATGCTTTTGATACTGTAAAAGGTTCCGACTATTTGGCAGACCAAGATGCAGTAGAAATTTTAGCTAAGGAAGCACCAGATGTAATTATTGATCTAGAACATCTGGGAGTATTATTTTCCCGGTTGCCAGATGGTCGTATTGCTCAACGTGCTTTTGGCGGTCACTCCCATAACCGCACTTGTTATGCTGCCGATAAAACTGGTCACGCTATTTTGCATGAGTTGGTAAATAACCTCCAGCGTAATGGGGTAAAAGTATATCAGGAATGGTATGTAATGCGTCTGATCTTGGAAGAAGGTCAGGCAAAAGGCTTAGTTATGTATCATATTTTGGATGGGGAAATAGTTGTACTCCGAGCAAAGGCGATAATGTTTGCTACTGGTGGTTATGGTCGGGTGTTTAATACTACTTCCAATGATTATGCTTCCACTGGCGACGGTTTGGCAATGGCAGCAATGGCAGGTTTGCCTCTGCAAGATATGGAATTTGTACAGTTTCATCCCACTGGTTTATATCCAGCAGGAGTTTTAATTTCCGAGGCGGTGCGCGGTGAGGGAGCTTATCTAATTAATAGTGAGGGCGATCGCTTTATGGCGAATTATGCTCCGAGTCGGATGGAGTTGGCTCCTCGTGATATTACTTCTCGCGCTATTACTTTGGAAATTCGTGCTGGTCGGGGAATTAATATGGATGGTAGTGCAGGAGGTCCGTTTATTTATCTGGATCTGCGGCACATGGGTCGGGAGAAAATTATGAGTAAGGTGCCGTTTGCTTGGGAAGAGGCTCATCGTCTTGTAGGTATTGATGCGGTGAACGACCCGATGCCAGTTCGTCCGACTGCTCATTATTCTATGGGAGGTATTCCGACTAATACTGATGGTAGAGTTTTGGCGAGTGCCGATAATTTGGTGGATGGGTTATTTGCTGCAGGGGAATGTGCTTGTGTTTCGGTACATGGGGCGAACCGTTTGGGAAGTAATTCTTTGTTGGAATGTGTGGTTTATGGGCGACGCACTGGAGCAGCGATCGCTGAGTATGTGGAGGGTAGGAAGTTACCTGATATTGAGGAGCAACGTTATTTGGAGGAGGCGCGGGTACAAATTCAGGGGTTGTTAGACCGCCCTGGAGAATATCGGATTGATTTTTTAAGGCAGCAATTTCAGGATACGATGAGTGAGCATTGCAGTGTATTTCGTTCCCAGGATGTAATGCAGCAGGGTTTGGAAAAGTTGGAGCAGTTACAAGAACAATATCAACAGGTTTATTTGGACGATAAAGGCAAGTCCTGGAATACGGAAATTATTGAGGCGTTAGAGTTGCGGAGTATTATTGTTGTCGGGGAAACAATTTTAAGTTCGGCGTTGAGTCGTCAGGAAAGTCGGGGTGCTCATAGTCGAGAAGATTTTCCCCAACGAAATGATCAGAGGTTTTTACGGCATAGTTTGGCTTATTATTCTTTGGCGGGAATTGATATTAGTTATCGTCCTGTGGCAATAAGTATGTTTGAACCGCAAGAGCGAAAGTATTAAATTAATAATGGATAATGGATAATGGATAATTGATAATTAATCCATTAATCCTGAAGTTAATTTGTTTGATGTGCAGGAAATGATTATTCAACACATCTTAACTGAAGATATTTTTCTGAATATTTTTAATGAGTCTCAGTTTCACCGAGAGAATAATATTGCTAGAGAATTAGAGGCTGTTCTGATAGTGTCGAAACTATGAAAATTATTCAGGGGATGGAAACTACCGACAAATCATAATTTAGTAGGGGTTTGAAAGCTTTTGGAAACCAAGCCCCTACAGACTACCTCCGACAAATTTTTCCGAGAAATCAGAAAATACTAGCAAAAACTTTTATTGCCTATTGCGCAATAAAGATAAATCAGAAATAGAAATTTGATACTAACCTCTATGTAAATCTTCCAAACCCTCGCCCAATTCCAAGTATTACTGAAACTTCTTAATTATCTGAAAATCACTGAAAATCAGTAGTAAAATTAAACAGTCATTTTTTCGACTTACCTCTAACTTTTTTCAGTTCTCTGAAACATTCAATTTTCAGTTCAGACCTCAAAAGGAAATACTACCTATCTATAAAATTAAGATGCTAAAAGCAATTTTGTTTGACCTCGATGGCACCCTAGCAAATACAGATCCCTTCCATTATGAAATCTGGAAAGAGATTTTAAATAATCATGAAATCACAATTGACCATAATTTTTATAAACAACATATTAGTGGTGGAACTAATCCAGCAATTATTCAAAATTTACTACCACAACTATCAACTACAGAAGCAGAAGAACTAGCAAATTATAAGGAAGAAAAATTTAGAGAAATTGCTTTAAATTTAAAACCATTAACAGGATTATTAGAATTTCTTGAATGGGTAGAAAACCAAAAACTCAAGAAAGCAGTTGTCACAAATGCACCTCCAGAAAATGCTGAATTTATGTTAGATGTTTTGCAGTTAACAGATACTTTTCCATTAGTAATATTAGGTGGAGTAATGACTGTGGGAAAACCTGACCCAGCACCTTATAAATTATGTTTAGAAAAATTAGAAATTTCCCCAGAAGAGGCAATTGTTTTTGAAGATTCTCGTTCGGGAATTAAGTCAGCGGTAGGAGCAGGAATTTATACAGTAGGAGTTGCTTCTACCCATGAACCTGAATCTTTATTAGAGGTAGGAGCTAGTATTGTTATTAATAATTTTAGTGATGAAAAATTACGGCAACTTTTTGATAGTTGGAATATGTCTGGTATTTAGGAATGAGCTTTTAACCTTTTAAATTAGTTTGAGCTTACTGAACAGATATCAGATGAACAACCTCTAGCAAGGGAGCAAGATCCTCCCACTATTACCTTGACTAAAATAATTACAATAGACCGCCATTACCAATTAATGAAAATGCACCACCATCCGTTACAGCGCTTTTCATTTGAGTAAACCATTAAAGTAGGGACGTTCCATGCAACGTCCCTACAAGGTGAGGAATTAAAAGCTTCACTAAATTCCCAATCTTGGTCAGAATTAGAACGCTTTTCTGGAGCCACCCGTGATGAAATGTATGCCTTTGCCAAAATGGTTGGGAAAGCAGAAAAAGCAGTCTTTGTTTGGAGTATGGGAATTACTCAACATGAGTGTGGGGAAGATAATGTTAGAGCTATTATTAATCTGGCTTTAACTAAAGGTTTTGTTGGTAGAGAAGGCTGTTGTTTAATGCCAATTCGGGGTCATTCTGGAGTGCAGGGTGGAGCAGAAATGGGTTGTTAAGCTAATACGCATTTAAAATGCGTATTAGCAAGTCAGAAGTCAGAAGTAATAAGGATTTTTCTTTTAATGCTCCACACAATAATAAGTCGTTTAAATACACAACAGCTTATTCTACGGTGTTTCCAGGAGGGAGAAAAATTAATTCTGAAAATGCTGAAGTTATGAGCACATTTTGGGGTTTTTCTGTACCGAGTTCTCCTGGTTTAATTGTTTCAGAAATGATTGATAATGCCTCGGAAGGAAAGTTAGATGTTTTGTTTTCTGTAGGGGGAAATTTTTTAGAAGTTTTGCCAGATCCAGATTATGTAAAAGCTGCGATGAAAAGGGTATCTTTGCGAATACATCAGGATATTGTTTGCTCTAATCAAATGTTAGTTGAACCAGGAGAGACAGTAATATTGTTACCTACTACGACTCGTTATGAAATTCCTGGTGGGGTAACAGAAACTACGACGGAAAGAAGGGTAATTTTTAGTCCGGAAATTCCTGGTCCGAGAATTGGGGAAGCTCGCCCCGAATGGCAAGTATTTATGGATTTAGCAAAATTAGTGCGTCCGGAATTGGCAGATAAATTAGAGTTTAAAAATACTGAGGAAATTCGTCAGGAAATTGCTTTAGTAATTCCGCAATATTCGGGTATTCAACATTTAAAATAACCTGGAGATAATTTTCAATATGGGGGTTCCCATTTATGTTTTGGCTGGAATTTTCCCACACCAGATGGTAAGGCAAAATTTTCTATACTTTGTCTACCAAAAGAAGATGTAGCAGAGGGATATTTTTTAGTAGCAACTCGCCGAGGTAAACAGTTTAATAGTATGGTGCAGTCTCAGAAAGATGCAATTACTGGTGCTGTACGAGAAGCTGTTTTAATTAATCCTTTTGATGCGGAAAAGTTAGGGTTAAAAGATGGTGATGATGTGTGGTTAAAAAATGATTTGGGTGAATTAAAAGGACGGGTTTATTTAGCTCCGATGAAACCAGGTAATTTACAAGTACATTGGCCGGAAGGAAATGTGTTACTGGATAAGGGTAAACGTTCTGTTGAAGGTGTGCCTGATTATAATGCTTTGGTTTGTTTAGAAAAGTTGGATTAAGTTTGGGTTTTTAGGCTATTGAATTTAATATTTTTCTCGCTGTATTTAGGGCTTGCTAAAAAAGTCTTATGGGTGAGTAGGGAGGTATCGCTGCGCGACATGGAAAGCGGAGCATTCCGGAAGGGAAAACGCATTAATGCTCAAGCAACGTTAGTATAGCGCTACGCGAAGCGTGAATAGGGAATAGCGGTGCGACCCCGCGACGACGACAGTCGCAAGGGAACGCGCACCAAGAGAGGGAATAGGGAATAGTAGACTAATAAAGGGTTTTAGGATTTAGAAATTTCCTAACCTAAATGCGTAGCGCTATACCTTGATTTTTCAGCCATCAGTCAACCTAAAATCCTAACTTTTTGTAGCTTTTTAGAATGAAAACCTTATACTTTTTCCAGACTGAAAAAGGCTGAAACTTTTCTCTATAAACGATTTTATATTTATTCAGCAAACCCTATTTATAAATTCTCTCTTAGAGAACAATCATTAATAATCTAAAGAAATACAATCATTAAGTATTAATTATTTTAATACTTTATGAAAATTATTTACTTAAATAAAGATTTTATCTAAAAATATCTTTATATCAAAAAATTTGAAGGAACTTTATTATAAGTAAAAAAAAATAAATAATTGTAACAATCTTTGGATAAATATTAAAGCAGTCTGAGGAACCTAATACAGGAAAAAGTTCTTTATTAAAGCTACAGATGGAAAATAATCAAGCGAAATATTGCAGATAAAAATCAGCATAAAAATGTATATGTAATTTTTAAAAGTTATGTTAAAAAAAAATTAAGAAAAAATATAAGTTGATAAATAAATATAAAATGATGTATCCTGTAATTTACTGATAAATATAATAGCCTGCCATTTAATAACAATTGAAATCTTAGGAGAGAATGAAGAATGCGACCAATTCGACAAGGTGATGTTATATTGCAGCCAATCAAGCTTACTTCAGGTAAGAAACTATCTCACCTGACTTTAGCGGAAGGAGAAGTCACAGGACATTCCCATCAAATTACCTGTGGAAGTGCGGAGCTATATGAAAAAGATGGCACGCTATACCTAAAAGTTTTGTCAGAAACAGCAAGTTTAACCCACGAAGAACATAAACCTGTCAAAATTCCACAAGGAAACTGGATGGTACGCATTCAGAGAGAGTACGAACCTATGGGGTGGCGTTATGTGGCAGACTAAAATTGAAAACCTCACAACAGAACAAAAATCATTAATACCAATTTATCGGGAAAAGTGGCGCAAGAATATAATGTCAACTAACCCGATAGATAGGGAAAGGGCAACAACGGCAGTAAATACGGTTTACTCCGCTATGGGAAAAAAGAAGCCAGAAATTCTATTTCTCAGTAGTCCAGATGCCATAAAAGAAATAGTAGGGACGCGATCGCCCCAACGTTTAGTACAAATGTTGGGCGCTCCCTTACTGAGTTCCTTGCAAATTGAACTGTCAGAGAAACTAGAAAGTCAAATTGACGATGAACTTTGGCTGAAACTTGAAAGTGACTTACCCAACGATCAGTTGTTACGGTTAATGTTTATTTGGCAAGATGCTCTGGGCCAAAACGCAGAATTGTTGGGACAGTTGTGGGTAGAATGGCAAGGTGGTATTCTCAGGCAAATTTGGGAACAGCAGCAAAACAACTTGCGACAACAAGTAAAGCAATTTCCTGGAGGGGAACCTTTAATTGAGTTGGGCGATCTAATGTGGCAACAAGTAGCAGAACCCTTATCATACCAATTAAATAGAAACCTCTGGCAACCTCTGGCAAGTCAACCGTTAATGCGGGAATGGGAAGAAAACATCAGGCAACCTCTACAACAAATAGGGGGAGCAATGGGGTTAGTCTCAAATATTAGCCAAAATTTGACAGCAAGTTCCATTGAGATGATTGACTTCTGCATTTCAGTGCTTAGGTGTAGCTATGACGAACAAAAATGGTTAGCACTGCAAGGGTTGGTTAAAGAATGTGGGTTTGTGCTGCAACTAGAGAATACTTGCTTGGTATGTGAGAACCCAATGAAAATATCTCTGGATGCACAAAACCGTTTTCATGCTGAAGGAGAAGCAGCTATAAAATTTATTGATGGCTATCATATCTATGCTTATCAAGGAGTGAAGTTGCCTGAAAGATATGGATTATTACATCCTAACCGATGGCAGGCGCGATGGTTGTTGACAGAAGAAAATGCCGAGTTACGGCGAGTCTTAATTCAGGGAATAGGCTACAGTAGAATTTGTCAGGAGTTGCAAGCAGTAGAATTAGATACTTGGCGAGAGTATAGTTTACTAAGAATAGATAATGATATTGACGTTGAACCTATATATTTATTAAAAATGACTTGTCCGAGTACGAATTATATTCATGCTACAAGGGTACCACCAGATGTGAGTACAGCTAGGGAAGCTATTACTTGGGTAAACTGGGGAGTCGATCCAGAAGAATTTTTGGTGGAAACTTGAGAAATGTCATTTCAGTTATCAGTTATCAGTACCTCCTAACTGAAGTAAGAGACTCCATCGGGATTTACCGAAAAAATATGGTTTAAAGTCTCTCCTTTTCAGGAGAAAAAAAGAAAAAAATTCCTTTTAACCAATCCTTATTTTTAAGAAGAAGTAATAATTAATTATTGAAACACTTACACAAGAAACCGGGTTTATTGTCCTGATTATTGTTTTCCAAACCAGGAAACTTTCTCGATGTACCCGGTTTCTGTGTAAATCCTATAAGACATCTCCAGAAAAAAGGGAACGGGGAGAAATAATTTATAATTTAGAGATAAGAATTGAATTAATTTTACAGCGGATTCCAGGTTGATAGGGAAACTAGCACTAAATTTTTAGATAGTTTTTGAAGTATGGAATAAAGTTTTCATGTCTTTAATCAAATCTGCTAGAATCGCTGTACCACAATTACATGGAATAGGCTGTATTTTTGATTTTTGGAGATGTCTATTGAGAAATGTCACAAAAGCCAATTACTAAACTAACACCTGAGCAAAAAGCTTTAATTCCAGTTTATCGAGAAAAGTGGCAGAAAATAGCACTTTCTACCCAACCTATTAACCGTCAAAAAGCTGCGGAAACCATTCAATTCGCTTATAGTTTAATGGGCGATCCAAATCCAGAAATTGTATTTTCTGATAGTCCCCGTGAAGCTTTTGACATTCTCCTGCAGAAAATTTGGCAGCGATGGAAAAGTCAGGATGATTATGGGCATCGTCATATTTTCAAGGATAGGTGGGAACTGCTGAGAAGAGAATTAGAAATGCAAATTACCCACCAATTATGTACAGACATAGATAGTCTAATAGGGGAAGGTTCGCTACAACCAGGGCAACTTTGGAGTCATATTCTTTACTCGCAAATAGAAGAAGAATGGCAAGATATAGTATCAGAAATTTCTATTAAATTATTGTGTCTTTGGAGTTATCCTATTCCCACAGAATTATGGAGTAGTTATGTCGCTTGGCTTGATTTTTGTATTTCGGTTCTTAACTGCAATTATAATTCGGATGATTGGCAAGTATTGGAGTCTATTGTTAAACATTGTGGTTGGATATATCCTTTGAGAAATATTTGTATTATTTGCGATCGCCCCAGAAAGTTATTATTAGATGATGAATATCGTCCCCATGCTGTAGAAAAACCAGCAATTGAATTTAATGATGGTTATAGTTTATATGCTTATCATGGTGTGAGATTACCAGAAGTATACGGAAAATCAAATCCTCAAGAATGGCAGTCAGAATGGCTTTTAACTACAAAAAATGCTGAACTTAGACGAGTTTTAATTGAGGAAATTGGTTATGAGAAAATTTGCCAAGATTTGCAAACTATAGAAATAGATAAGTGGCAAGAATATACTCTTTTAAGGATAGATAATGATGCCGATATTGAGCCAATATTTATTTTAAAAATGATTTGCCCAAGCACGGGAAATATTCATACTTTGAGAGTACCTCCTCATGTTAATTCGGCAAAAGAAGCTGTTGAATGGATAAATTGGGGAGTCGATCCAGAAGAATTTTCTATACAAACTTAATCTATGGGAAGAGTGATATTTTTGAGAGTAGTGGCGTGACAGGTCTAAAATATTGCAATAGTACGGACGGGTTCTAGTTAAATTATTGAGGCAACAAAATTCAATCAGATGAACTCGCTCCAATAATTTAATTCACCTTAAATCAATTGAAAAATTTATTGTAGAAGTCAAGTGTATTTAATTTCAAAAATTCAAACTATAGTATTTTCCTAATCAATCTAAGTTCTCTAGCTTTACAAGCTAAAATAAAAATAAACCTCTGGAAAAAATAAGATCAAATTATATCTAATAAATAAGGTTTCAAGCCTCCCCTTTCAAGAGAATAAAAAAGGAAATTTTTGATTTTAAGCCTCCGACTTTACCTGGAGGTACTGATAACTGATAACTGATAACTGAAATGACAAGTATTACTAAATGGACGGTAGAAGATTATCATCGCATGATAGATGCAGGAATAGTAAAAGATCGTAAAGTAGAACTAATTAATGGAAAAATTATTAATATGAGTCCAGAAGGACCAATTCATCGTTTTATAAATCATAGAACAGTTAAATATTTACGTCATATTTTAGGAAATCTTGCAGAAGTAATGGAAGCACATCCTATTACTTTAGTTAACTCTGAACCAGAACCAGATATTAGCATTGTTCGTTCTCCCGATACATTATATTTAGAACGTCATCCTTATGGGGAAGATATTTACTGGATTATTGAAATTGCGGATAGTACATTACAAAAAGATTTAGGAACTAAAAAAACATTATATGCTACTTCAGGAATAGAAGAATATTGGGTAATTGATATTGCTAAGAAAAATTTAAAAGTATTTCGTAATCTGATGAGTAATGAATATAAAATTGAACAAAACTATCAAGATGGAATTATTTTTCCTCTGGCGTTTTATTCAGTAGAAATTTCTGTCAAAAAAATAATTGGATTTGATTAAAGGGATATTTAGATAAGATATTAAGCAGCCAGGTTTATAAAGTCGGAAGCAATTTATGACTTTTTTTCCATAAAACAAGCATTCTCCTGATGTGCAACTTTTTAAGCAAAATTTCGCTCCATTCTCTCAAAAAAACTCTGAGAAGTCCTATGTAATATCATGTCCGTTTGAATAGTTATAATTATAGCTTCGTATAATAGCTCTGAGCAATATCTATCTATTATCGGGCTAGAGCAATACTACAAACAAAATTTTTTTTATTACTTCCCTATTTGCTAAATATGAAAAATTCCCCAAGCAGTAAAACAAAAGCACAAATTTGGGTAGTAGAAAATCAAAATTTTGTTACTCGTTCAGACCAATTAGCAACAGAAGAACCTTTAGAAATTCGTCTAACTTTTCCCAAACAAACTATAGCAGTCACAATGCCAACTCCAGGAGTAGATTTTGATTTAGCTGCTGGATTTCTCTATAGTGAAGGAGTTATCAAAAATCGAGAATATATTAGTAAAATTAGTTATTGTGTAGACCCAGAAATTGATGGCGAACAACGCCAAAATATTATTAATATTACCCTTAATTCAGAATTAAACCCCAATCTCAAAACCCTAGAAAGACATTTTTTCACAACTAGCGCTTGTGGAGTTTGTGGGAAAGCAAGTATAGAATCTTTGCAAATAAAAGGATTTTCAGTTATTCCTTTAGGATTAGAAATTTCTGCATAAATTATTTATAGTTTGCCAGATAAATTAAGCACTGCTCAAGGTGTGTTTAAATCTACAGGAGGTTTACACGCTGCTGGTTTATTTAATGCTCAAGGAGAACTGTTAAAGTTACGGGAAGATGTGGGAACACATAACGCTTTAGATAAGTTAATTGGTTCAGAATTTTTAGCAGATAAATTACCTTTAAATAATCATATTATTATGGTAAGTGGGCGGTCGAGTTTTGAGATTTTACAAAAGTGTATAACTACAGGTGTGCAAATAATTTGTGCTGTTTCTGCTCCTAGTAGTTTAGCAGTAGAAATAGCTAAAGAATTTAATATTACTTTAGTCGGGTTTTTGCGTGGTAGAAAGTTCAATATTTATTCTGGTGTAGAAAGAATAAATTCATTAATGGATAATGGATAATTGATAATTACCTCTTGTTAAAACCGTGCTTGATTGAATAATGAGAGGCTTTATACCTTGATTTTTCGGTAATATCAAGTTTAGTAAAATCAGGTATTATAGCGCTACGTTTAAGCCAAAAGTCAAAAATTAACAGTCAAAAGTTGAAAGTTATCAATAACTGAGTTTGAACATTAGACTTCTCCAAAAATGAAAAATCAAATCAATTATTATCCATAAATTATCAATTACTCCCCCTTGTTCCCTCTTCCCAGTTAAGTGTTCCCTCTTTTCTAGAGATGTCTATTTATAAATGTTCAAACCTATTTGCGTAGTGCTGTATACAATATGTGTAAGGCAGAAGGAAAAAGGTAGAGTATCTCTAGATTAAATAATTATATCTCGTAGGGGCGAATGGCCATTCGCCCCTACAAATGGTGTATAACTTCATTTTTTGTGTAAGTCCTGATAATGATTAGTATGATTGGTGATCGCTATTTTAAATTACCTTTAGTACAAAACTGCTGATAAGTGATAACTGATAAATGAAATGACATCTGAAATTTTAAACATCAAAAAAAAAGGCACAATAATTAAAAATCTCCAAGTCACAAAAGTAGTTGATGGTGATACAATTAAAGTCCTATTGAACGATAAGCGAGAATTCATTAGACTCGATTATGTTGATGCCGAAGAAAGCTATTCTGAATATTCTAAACCTGTTACAGAAATTGGTAAACAAGCAGGAGAAATGGCAATACAATATTTCACATTACCTAATGGTGAACTTGCCGAAGTTGATATTGAATTTGATACAGATGACCCTATAGAAAACTGTTTAGAAAAGTATCGTGATCATCAAGGTCGCTTAATAGCTTATGTACATAAAAACGATGAAAACTTTAATATCAAACTAATCAAAGAAGGGTGGAGTCCCTACTTTATTAAATATGGATATTCTCGATTATATCATCAAGAAATGACCGAAGCAGAAATAGAAGCTCAAGCAAATAATCTTGGTGTTTGGAATTCTCAAATAAATACAGGGAAACGCAAAAGAAATTATAATTTACTTGTACCTTGGTGGACATTAAGAGCTTCCATTGTAGAAAATTATCGTAATTATGGAATAGCTGCAGGAGTGCTAGGAGTAAGATTAGATTTTCCTAAAATTTTAGCAGCAGCAGAAACAGAAGAATATATTACAGTTTTCTTTGATTTACAGGGAGGAGTTTCTAAGTGGTTAGATAATGGTGCTTTAGTTTATGACGGTACTAAAGACCATCGTTTAAAATTATGGATTCCAGATACTAATAGTGCAGAAATAAAGCCATTATTACAACTATTAAAAAATCGTTATTTTGGTTTGGGTAGGGGATATGTTTATATCAGTGGGCAAGTGAGTATGTATCGAGATAAACCAGAAATTATTCTTTCTGAGATTAAACAATTATCTGATTTTCCCCCAACAAATAGTGCTACACGCAAGTCAGAAGTAATTGCTGAGTGAGTTTGAGCATTTATAAATGTCCTGATACCAAGCGTGATAAATGTTTGTTACAAATGCTAGAAGTAAGGAAGAAGGGTTCATTTTACGAACTTGAAAATCCTAAAACCTTTATATGTCAATTCTTTTAACTTTAATCAGCAACCCTAATTAAATAATTCGGGTTAAAAGCTTACCCTGTTAAGGGGGAAAAAAAGAAAATTTTTTCCTTCTTGGTCAATCCTCTCACTTTTCGGGAGAGGTAATTATTATTAATCATTAATCATTAATCATTCATCATTAATTAGGGCTTGCTGATTAAATATTAAAGCATTTACAGATAAAGGTTTTAGCATTTTTAGTCTGGAAAAAGTACCAGCTTTTTGGTTGATAAAGCTCAAAAAGTAAGCATTTTGGATAGATTATGGCAAAAAAATCACTCTTACTATTCTTCCTCCTGCCTCCTCTATAATTCCCACTTCTCCTGACTCCTGACTCCTAACTCCTGACTCCTACCCTTGCCCATAAGACTTTTTCAGCAAACCCTAATTATTAATTGTTAATTATTAATTGTTAAT
>JBCDJM010000090.1:0-25301 GCA_038747755.1 Cyanobacteria bacterium P01_H01_bin.35 | reverse complement strand
GAAGTATAAAGACTTTAGCATTTTTTAGTTGAAAAAAGTACCAGCTTTTTGGTGAAAAAAGGTCAAAAAGTTAGTATACATGAGATGATTATGGCAGAAAAATTGAGGAATAATTTTTCGAGTACCTCCCCATATAATTCCTATTTCTCCAGTATCGAGTCTCCTGTCTCCTGACTCCTACCCTTACCCATAAAACTTTTTCAACAAACCCTAATTACAATTGTCAAGCTAAAAATTTAACAGTAGCTAAGAAAACTAATCCTAGATTAAAGTCAGTTAATGCTCAAGTACAACTTAACTTTTTACTTCTTCCTTCTTGCTTCTGACTTTTTTGTTCCCAACTTTTCACTTCTTCCTTCTTGCCTCTAACTTCTGACTTTTTTTGTTCCCAACTTTTCACTTTTCACTTCTTCCTTCTTGCTTCTGACTTTTTTGTTCCAACAAAGCTAAACCAGCAGCAAAAGTTTCAGCTAAAACACTAATCAAACGATAAAAAGCAACAGCACTTAAAACAATACCAGGAGAAAATTTTTGCTCAAGCAAAGCTAAAGCAGTTGCTTCAAATACCCCTACACCTCCAGGCGCTCCTGGCACAACTAAACCTAATAACCAAGCTAAACTAAACACACTAAATATTAATAAAACTTGATTAAATTCAATAGAATTGAAAGCTAATATCGTCAATAAAAATCCAGAACCTCTAAGGAGTACGAAACAAATTTCTCCACAAAAAGGCTTGATAGGATAGCGCTCTAATTTTAATTCATTAGCCACTTCTGAATCAGATTTTTTGACTTTTAATTTTATTTTAACTAAATATTTAATAGTTGGGTTTAAAATTCGTGGATGAACAATAGAAATTACTGCCAAAAAACACAAAAATTGTAAAAACCAACTTTCTTGAGTAGAACCAACTAAAGCGACTGCTAAAGCTGCCGCCGCCATTAAAAGTGGTTCTATTAAGACACTTAAAATTGCAATTTCAACAGGTACTCCTACTTGTTTTGTTGCAGCAATTCGACTATAAAAATGCCAGATATTTCCAGGCAAATACTTGGCAACATTTGTCCGCAGATATACTCTAATTCCCCACAGCAAATCAACCTTTTGATGAAACTCTTTAATAATCCAAAACCAGACCACTCCCGACCATACATGAGCTATAATTGTGACAACAAAAGCGATCGCCAAATAAATTATCCCAAGCTCAGTAATACGAAGTTCTATAACTTGTTGCCAATTATCTTTCAGGGTTTTTGCAAGAAAAAATACTGTTCCTCCTAGAATCATCCAGCGGAGATAAGGTTGAAGGAGGAACAAGATTTTTTTCATATAATATTATCTTAGAATATATTAGTATTGCAGTTTAATAGTAGTAGGATGGGCAAATATTCAACTATAGATACTGATAATAAATTAAGTCAAATTTATCCACTACGTTTCTTCTCATAACTTATATAGCAATTCCCACAAGTAGTGAGGTACAAAATTCCTTTTTTTTCGGGAGTATGGGAGTAGGGGAGGAGAAAATAACTGTACCTCCGATGCTTGAGAAATGCTATACAGTTTCAAGGAAGTAAAAGGTAATATTTTATAGACTCATAAATTCAAATATACACTAATTTCAGGAAATTATTTAACATTTAAAATTTGAAACTATTTATGACATCTTTAAAGTGAATTAGTACTATAAGGTAGGCAAATATTTAACAATAGAAACTCCTCTAATATCAAGTTAATATTTGCCCAACTTTTACTAAGTAAATAGACATCAAAAAAACCGAAGTATTAATTTGCTGAAAAGCAATTTAATCTTGCCTTTTGCCTTCTGATAACAACAATTTTAACCTCAAACTACTAAGGATTTTTATAACTCCTAACTACTCTTGCTGCACTCCGAAATAGTTGATAGTATCTTTGACTAACTTCATCCCCCTCTTCAGACAATACATCAATACCAATCCCATTACGACCCTGACTTTTTCCAGAACTATGAATATAACGTCCTTCTCCCAGGTATAATCCTACATGATTTGCCTTTTCACCACTACCAAAAAAAACTAAGTCTCCAACTATAAGTTGATTATTTAATTGATATTTGTCTAGGGAAATATGTTGACAAAAAGCTTCTTGTTGATAAGCATCTCTGGGTATCCAGATACCAACAGAAACAAAAGCAGTTTGAATTAGACCAGAACAATCATAGTTAGGCCCAACTGTACCTCCCCAAAGATAATAATTAGGAGTATTCATAGCTTTATAGGTAAAAGCAATTACTTCTGATAACTTATCTCTAATTTCAGCATCATTAAAAATGTGAGGTTTGTAAACAGTTGGTGCAGGTTTAATCTTATCAAAGTCTTTATTTACTAACCACCCAGGATAGTCATCCTCTAGAAGTTTCACCATAACTGCATTGGCAGATTTTTCCTGGGATTGAATGATTTGTAAATGTCGTCCACTTGCTGCTTGGGTTGCCAAATAATCACATTTATCAGAGTCATAAATATTTATATTAGTCTGGCATTGGTACTCAATAGTATTAGATAATTTATAATTAGTCACTGATGGAAATTTTAGATATATTGATTTTCAAAAAGAAAGGGATAGAGAGATTTTTTTCAGCCCTTTTAATTAAGTTTTGAAGCCTCAGCAAGTATTCCAGACTTAATTAAAAATACTATAGCAATCGTATGGAAATTTCAAAAAGAAAGGGATAGAGAGAATTTTTTTTCAGCCCTTTCAATTAAGTTTTAAAGCCTCAGCAAGTATGCCAGACTTAATTAAAAATACTATAGCAATTATATGGAAATTTTAGATATATTGATTTTTAAAAAGAAAGGGATAGAGAGAATTTTTTTTTCAGCCCTTTCAATTAAGTTTTAAAGCCTCAGCAAGTGTGCCAGACTTAATTAAAAATACTATAGCAATCATATTTTGGGTTATTTATAAAATATCGAGGCAAAAAGAAACTGGGAACAGGCGTAATAGTTTCAAATTTTGTATATAGCAATTCCTATAGTTGTAAAGTCAAAAAAATCGTTACTTTTAGGAAGCAAGAAATAGGGAGGAGTAATTAGAGAAACAGCCAATATAAAATTAGAAAAACAAGGGTACTTCAGTAACTTGAGAAACCTTATATATAAATTTAGGATTTTTTACATAACATTTAAGAAAACTAGAAATTTGAATTACCACCTTTTATTCAAATCAGTCTCCCTAAAAACATATAGCAATCCTCTAATATATTCGTGGCAAAAATCTTACTGCTTTTTAGGCAACAGGGGTGCGAACCCGCGGGGCGCGAAAGACGCAAACGCCAGTTCCTTCAAGTCGGGAGACCCGCTCAACGGACTGGCTTGGGAATGCGCACCAAGAGAGGCAACAGTCACTATTGCTACAGGCAACAGGCCGGACTTTCCGTTTTTTTATCTACTTTTTGATTACCCGCGACCTATTTAGGATTACTATAGCTAATTTAAAATCAACGGAGAATAATTAGCTAAAAATAATTTCCTCGTCCGAAAGATTGAAAAAAAATATATATAAACTAACTGATTTCGTATATTATTAGGTAAACATTTTTTCCAATTCCCGAATATTATCTAATTATTCACTATTAACTTTCCTTTTCTGTATGACAAAAAAATAACGTCTCAAGTCTTCCTTTTCAAGGGGATAAAAAAGAAAATTCCAGATTTTATTGCCTCCCTATTACAGGAAATACTAATAACTAATAACTAATAACTTATAACTTATAACTAAAATGACATTCTTTGATAAAGATGAACAGTTAAATATCCTGGGTAAAGAAATTATACAAGCAACCAAGTTAGAATTTTCAGAACTAAATTGTGAGCAAATTGCTATAACTTGGTTAGTTTACCATTCACCAAGAAACATAAATCTTAAGAATGCCACAGAATTTTGGCAAAAGCAAATGCGCGGTTGGAGCGATCGCGGTGATGAGCGGATATACCCTGGAAGAATAGTCCATTTATTCTATCTTGTAGCTATTTATGAATGGCTAGAGAAAGGAATGGTCAAAACCTCTCCAGAGTTAGAAAGAGCAATTCGAGATATGATCCTTTCTTCAAATCACGATGCGACTGGTCTAGTTGTAGATGTCTTAACGGGAACTACCAGTGGACCTGAATTATCACCAGGACCTTTTCAAACTTGGAAATATCAACGTAATTTTGTCAACCGTTATTTTCAATCTCTCAAGTGGCCTGAGTTAAAATCCATTAATATTAATCAAAAAACATGGTCTGATGGCCCTTATGGTCGAGAACGAATTTTCCAAGGATTATTGATGGAAAATCGGAATATACTGACAACTAATGCTACAGCTCGTTTATTACATAGTATTGTGGGTGGGATTGCAGTATCTCCTCAAACTTCAGAGAAAATGATGAATTTGTTAAAGAGAAATTCTAGCCAAGAAGATGCAAAAGATAGAAGTAAAGGCAATGCTATAGGGTTCTTAGATGAGAGCCTTCCTCAAAATGCTAATGTATGGTCTATAGGAATTTTAGATACATACATACGTCACAATTTTGCTTATATAGAGTTACCAAATCTTCAGCCATACCTGTTAGTTATATTTACGGAAGGTAAGGAGATTAGCAGGAATGAGAGAATATTACCTTATATTTCCCAAAAGTTTGTAGAGGCAATGAAAAAATTTTGAGCAAACGTAATAGTAGGGGCGGGTTTTAGTCAAAAGTTAAAATGGTCAATCTCAAGATGAGATAAACCCGTCTTTATGTACACCTATTAGCTGTATCAGTTCAATAGGGGTGAATTATATAATCAATTTTAGTATTTCCAGCCACCAAGTTTAGCAGTCACCGCTGATAACTGATAACTGATAATTGATAACTGAAAAAACGGAGAGGGAGGGATTCGAACCCTCGGTACGGGGTTCTCCCGTACAACTCATTAGCAGTGAGCCGCTTTCGACCACTCAGCCACCTCTCCTGGGGTAACAGATAATTATTCTAACAGATGTTCTTTTGTTATGGCAAGTCTATTTTCAAATTATTTTCAACTGGAGCAGTTAGGAGTCAGGAGTTGGGAGCTATATAGAACCCCTGGAGGTATCTATTTATAGGTTGAGAGTAGGGGAGGGCAACGGGGGTAGGGGAGTGTTGAGAGATAGGGAGATGGGGAGATGGGGTGTATTAGATATCTGCAAAAATCCTATCATCAAATTAATTATTACCCATTTTTTCTCAATTAATCATCCCTAAAACCTATTTTATGAAGATACGGTTAGGGCTTCTATAGGTTTTTTTCCACAGCTTTTAAAGAGGGAAAATAGGTCTAATTTACACATTAATAAATACACATTTACGAGCAAAAAAATTAAATGACGAAGGAAAATTAAAATTTGTTCCCAGAAAAATTAGATTAATCCGTAAATTCGGCAATTGACAATTAACAAGACTATGGTAGACTGTAAAATGTTCATATTTCTTGTTCAAAGAAAATTATCCAAAACTCCTGAAAGTTTAGAAACCACCATATTTATTTAAGTGCTGGAAGAAGAACTCTATTGTAGTTTTTAAAGTGTAGTTAAATCTGCTCTAATTTGTATAAAAACAAAGACCTTTAACAACATGATAAAAATCTAATAGGTTTGGGATATTTCAGTTAAATGGTAATTAATTGAAAAGGTTAATTCGGTGTAATACACTCTGTTGTTAGCTCATCCCTCAGCAGGTTGTTATTTAGATTGATGACTAATACTAATAAAGTAACCTCAATAGTCTTGGACTAGAAAGAGTAGCGGTAATTGAAACTGCTTAGAGGAATTGTAAATTTCTTGGTATTAAGGTACGGGAAAATTATAATCAGCTTAAAACCCTGATTACTATCTCCTCCACAGAATCTACTTAACATTTATCCAGTAGATTCTCAAATATACAGGACTTACGCAGAGATACTATATATAGAGTAAAAAAACTATAACGTTATAGTTTTGAACACTACATGCGTGGTCTTTGGGTTAATCCTGATATACTCTTAAAGATGCAAAAGTATGCTAAAGAGTACATCACTTAGAACTTTCTAAAAAATGTATCTATTGTAGCATAAAACTTCCTGGCCTAACTTCCTGAAACAAGAATTATCTAATCAGGTAAGGGTTGAATAAAAGGGAACAATCATTATCCTTGTAATGTCTAAATTTACAAGGGTTAAGTTTCCCCTATAAACAAAGATATAAATGAACGAAAAAGGTCATCTATACAGAATCTAAGAATTAGCTCTTTGAGCTAATCAAACATAAAATTAGCAAAGTAAATTCTAAAAAACGAGGTAAGCAAGTGACATTTGTACCAGTTCCAACCCCACCATCAGTAGATGTACCTAACCCGGATGTTGATGATGGAGGACGTATCCGAGTAGGAAGTCCAGGAGTAGATCGTATTCCAGGAACAAGTGGCTCTGACAATATTTCAGTTTTGGCTGGTAATGACCTAGTAGCAGCAGGTCCGGGTAATGATGTAGTTGTACTAGGTGAAGGTGCTGATACTGCAACTGGTGGTACTGGCATCGACTCCATGCAAGGTAACCGAGGAGATGACTCCATAGACGGAGGTCCAGGAGATGACAGTATCAGAGGTGGTAGAGATAATGATACTGTAGACGGTGGGGAAGGAAACGACATTCTCTTCGGCGATCGCGGAGATGACATAGTAGACGGTGGAGCGGGAGACGATGATATAGAGGGTAATCTAGGTATCGATTTTCTAATCGGTGGTGCAGGTAATGATAATCTTGATGGAGGTAAAAGTCCTGATAGTTTGGATGGAGGTATAGGGAATGATACCCTATCTGGTGCAAGGGGTAATGATCTTTTAACCGGTGGCGCTGGAGCTGATGATTTCTTCTTCTGGTTTAATGCAGATGGTAGTTACGGAGTTGACACCCTGACAGACTTTAACCGGGATGAGGGAGACAGAATAGTTCTAGCTGCTAACTTCCCAGTTCCAGAGGATGCAAGGTTTGGCGCTTTAACAGGTACACCTACTGGCGATCCAGTGCCAGCTAACCAGTTTGCCGTAATCGAGAACTTTAACCCGGCAGTTGATGGAGCAAGTCCAGCAGTAATTATCTATGATCCTGGTAATGGTTTAGTATACTATAACCCAACACCAAGTATTGGTGATGAAAATCAATTCGCTCGGGTTGATAATACTGTTTATGATGCTTCTAACCCATTACAAAATACTGACTTTGAAATCTTCTAAGTTTAGTTATTAATAAATGTGGTTTTAAATATGGGTATAACCCAAGAATAAAGATACTAACTCCCTCCTAACTTTAGGAGGGTATTTTGTTTTTGTTTTATATCGTAGGGGCAGTTCCACGTTAAATTAACGAGTTTAACCTATCAGATTAATAGCCCCAAAATTTAACGCACCCTAATGGACTGATATACATTAAATGGTGCAATAGTAGGGGCAGGTTTCAGGGGAAATTTTCATGCTTACTCTAAGATGTACATAAACTCGCCCCGCCCGACGGTGGGTTATATCATTGGGGGCTGGTTTATTTGACAATCGGTGAAAACTCATTAACTTAACTGTGAAACCCGCCCCTAGGTCCCCTAATTCCCTAATGCAGAAAATTAGCTGTGTCAGTCCACTACAATTTTGTCCAATAGTAGGGGCGGGTTTCAGCATAAATTTTCATGCTTACTCTAAGATTTGCACAAACGCGCCCCAAAATTTAACAGACAAAATATAAGATACTTAATTAGGGTTTGCTGAAAAAGTTTTATGGGTAAGGGTAGGAGTCAGGAGACAGGAGACTCGATACTGGAGAAATAAGAATTATATGGGGAGGTACTCGAAAAATTATTCCTCAATTTTTCTGCCATAATCATCTCATGTATACTAAATTTTTGACCTTTTTTCACCAAAAAGCTGGTACTTTTTTCAACTAAAAAATGCTAAAGTCTTTATACTTCAATACTTTCATAATTAATCAGCAAGCCCTAATTATATCATGGGTGTCTAGGTGGGTTTATCTGAGAATTTGTCAAAGCATTAAGTTAATGGGGAACCCGCCTCTACATTTTCCAATAAATAAAATATTTAACTATATCATGGGTATCTGGGCGGGTTTATATAAATTCTAGAGTAAGCATTGAAATTATAGGTAAAACCCGCCCCTACATTTTCCAACATTTTAGGGGTGTAGATTCACAACAATATTGACATAATAATTCTATGCTATTAGCAGAGACAAATGTTATTGATAGCTAAGAATGAAAATAGAAAAATATCTCAGATTAGCAAAATCATACTTGACTGAAGGTAAATTAAGTCAAGCAATAGTAACCTGTAAACAAATTTTAGAAATACAATCAAACTCTGCTGATGCTTACAGAATATTAGGGGAAAGTTACGAAGCGGAAGATAATTTTGATGATGCTATGTCTGCTTATACAAAAGCTTTGGAGATTAAGCCAAAATATGCAGAAGTTCATGCTTTTCTAGGTCAGGTGTATAGTCAGAAAAGGTGGTTTTCTGAAGCAGTTAATCAATATCAACAAGCAATTGATTTAGGATTGAAATGGTCGGAGGTATATTATAATTTAGGTAATATAAAGCATCAATATGGAGATTGGGAAGGTGCGATTAATTGCTATGAAACGGCAATTATTCTGAAACCAAATTATCTGAAGGCATATTTGAGCTTGGGTATCGTTTTTGAGTTACAAAAAAATTATCAAGCAGCAGTTGATGTTTATAGAAAGTTAATAGAATTAAAGCCAGATTTTGTAGAAGCATACAATAATTTAGGTGGCGTTTTAGCCGATCTGAATCAAACAGAAGAAGCTATTAAAGTTTATAAGGAGGCGTTAGTTTTAAAACCTGATTCGGCAGATATATATAATAATCTTGGTTTTACTTTATTAAAGGAAAATCCGATAGAAGCGATCACTACTTATTATCGTGCTATAGAGTTATCTCCTAATTTTATCAAAGCACATTATAACTTGGGTAAAGCATTACAAATTATTGGGGAGCATGAATTAGCAGTAAAATCTTTTGAAGAAGTTATTAGACTGAAGGGAGAAAAGGATTGTGTTTTAGCTTATAGTGATTGTGCTTTTTCTTTGATGACTATAGGGAAATTTGAACGTGCTTTTGTTTACTTAAAAAATGTAATTACTGATGATGAATTTGTTGACGGTTATTTTCGGGTGTTAGAGGGGAAGTTAGGAAATTCTGAAAATACAATATTTGATGAACTGTATTTGACAAAAGTAGCAGGCTTGAATTTTATTAAAGAGTTGCAAAAGTTTGATAGTAATTCTGAAAATTATCAGGAGCAGTATCAGAGAATTTATCAATCTTTGCTGAAATATTATGTTCATTTTGGCAATGTCTTGATGGAAAGTGGGTATTATGAAGGTGCGGAAGATTTTTATCAAAGGGCGTTGCAAATTCAACCAAGTTCGGCTGAAATTTATTGGTTGTTAGGAAATAGTCTGGTTAAGCAAAAACGCTTAAATTCAGCAATTATTAGTTATCAAATATCTCTACAAATTTTACTGAGTGAAAATAGAATTGATGAGACGACAAAGATTTACTTTGAGTTGGGAAAGGTTCTGGAAAAACAGCAGAGATGGCAGGAAGCAATGGATTATTACAGTAAGGTATTATCGGCAAAAGTACAAGATAAATTAAATGATGATTTTCTACCTTATGAAAAGTTAGAAGGATTATATTTATCGACAAAAGATTGGATTAAAAAATTAGATAGCAAGAATTATCACAAACGATATATAGAAGTAAGATTAGGAAAATTAGCGACAGAATATATAGAAGAAATTTCTAAATCTCCTATTGAGATAGATGTTGAAAATAGGAAGAAAAATTTAGAATGTCAAGGGTTAAATTGTGGTGAATGTTTAAAAGAAATTTATCAGTGGTTTGCTCCGAAATCTCTTGCTCAAGGGTTATATAGTCTGAGGGTTCAGGGTGAGTTTAGTCAGGAAATATCCCCCCTAACTCCCCTTCCACAACAAGAGACTAAATCTCTAACTCCCCTTCCACAAGAGAAAACTAAATCTTTAACTCCCCTTTTGAAGGGGGGGACGAGATCCCTAACATCTGTAAGTAAGGAGGGAAGTATACCTACTTTGACAAAAGATGCAAAAAATGGTAATTCAGGATTTTCCTACTTTCAGAAACTTTCCCAGAATCCTACCTTTGTAACTATAGTACGGTCGGGAAGAGCTTGGATAATGCCCAAGAAAAATTACTGGAGATTATGTTACGGCATTGCCATTATGACTTCAGATAACTATTTATTGGCAGATTTGTCTAGGGAATATCCATCTCCATTACCAGGATGCACAAAACATGACCCAAGTCAACATCGGATTTTTGGCTTTGAAGAACTGCCCCCCCTAGAGAAAATTAATGGTAAGGTAGCAGTATTATCGGTATTGTCAGGAAATGTCTACTTTCATTGGATGGTAGACCTACTACCGAGAATAGAAATATTACGTCAGGGAATTAATCTAGAAGAAATAGATTGGTTTGTAGTTAATGACTATCAACAACCTTTTCAACGAGAAACATTAAAAAGTCTTGGTATTAGAGAAGAGAAGATTTTAGCGAGCGATCGCCATCCTCATATTCAAGCAGAAGAATTAGTCGTACCCTCATACCCCAGTTATCTGGGATGGTTACAACCGTGGGGATTAAAATTTTTAAGAGAAGTATTTCTCAGAGGTGTAACTAATAATAAGTCATATTTTTCGGAAAGAATATATATAGGTAGAGGTAATGCTAGATATCGGCGAGTAATGAACGAAGCAGATGTAGTAGAGATATTATCGCAGCTTGGTTTTACCTATGTTACTCCAGAGTCAATGTCTCTAGAAAATCAGATTGCCACTTTTGCTCATGCCAATATTATAGTTGCTCCTCACGGAAGTGGTCTAACAAATATAGTATTCTGTAACCCAGGGACAAAAGTTATCGAACTTTTTTCACCCCACTATCTCAGATACTATTATTGGCATATTAGCCAATTATTAGGATTGGAGCATTACTTTCTAATTGGTGAAACATTTAGTTGTTATCCGATTAGAAATATAATGTATGAAAGTTCTTTAGTGGAAGATATTTTGGTGAATTTAGATTCACTGAATCAAATGTTCAAAGTTATAGGTATTGGTTGAAGTCTGAAGTCTGAAGTTAAATTCTTTTAGTCTCCAAGGAGAATTAAAAGTTATGAATTAAGAGGATGATTAGTTAACTTTAGTAGTTACTTGAATATGTTCAAAAGCTGTTGGCCTATAATTCCGCAGGAAAAGCTAAATGCTTACAAAAAAGACTATGAGAAACTCAAAAATTCTTGACAGAAAGAGTAAGTGGAATTTTGACTAGACTCCTTCTAGTTGTTTCCGGGAAAAGATACAGCGGTTTCTGAAGTTATGAGGTACACCCCGAAGCGGGCTTTCCGGCCGGCACTGCAATATTTTCACCATTTACCTTGTACCTCATTTGCCCGAAATATGCTGTAAGACAAGACCATGAGAAACTCAAAAATTCTTGATAGAAAGAGTAAGTTAAATTTTGACTAGACTCCTTCTACTTACTTCCGGGAAAAGACAAGACAAGACCATGAGAAACTCAAAAATTCTTGACAGAAAGAGATAAGTTAAATTTTGACTAGACTCCTTCTACTTACTTCCGGGAAAAGAAAAGAAAAGACCATGAGAAACTCAAAAATTCTTGATAGAAAGAGTAAGTTAAATTTTGACTAGACTCCTTCTAGTTGTTTCCGAGAAAAGAAAAGACAAGACCATGAGAAACTCAAAAATTCTTGATAGAAAGAGTAAGTTAAATTTTGACTAGACTCCTTCTACTTACTTCCGGGAAAAGAAAAAATAAGACCATGAAAAAGTCAAAAATTATTAGCATAAAAAGTAAGTCAAAATTTGGTTTTCTCCTTCTTCACTCTTCCTCCTTCTTATTCCCTACTTTTACAAAATGAGAAAGCAAGAACATATTGACATAAAGAGTCAGTAAAAATTTAGTTTTCTCCTTCTTCATTCTTCCCTTTTCCTTACCTTATTAATACTAGCTCAAACAAAAAGAGAAAATGACATCAACAAATCCTCCTGAAAGCGCAGCAGAAAATTTCCACAAAAAAGCAGAAGCTTATTTAGCTCAAAAGAAATTTGACGAAGCGATTGCCTCCTGCGAATTAGCGATAAAAATAGAAGAAAATTATTTTCCTGCCTACAAAACTTTAGGCAATGCTTGGCAAATGCAAGGAAAATTAGCAGAGGCAGAAAATTGGTACAAAAAGGCGTTAGAAATTAAATCAGATTGGCCAGAAGTATATGCTAATTTGGGTAGTTTATACGCCATGCAGCAAAAATTGCAGGAGGCAATATCCTATTATCAAAAAGCTGTAAATCTCAAACCTGATTTTGCTGGAGCTTATCGCAATATGAGGAAAATCTGGTTAAATTTAGGCAACCAAAAATCTGCTACATATTGTCAGTATAAGGTATTATCTATAGAACCAGAAAAAGCTAGCCTTGAAGAACTTATGAGTTTAGGAAAAACTCTTGAGAAACAGGATACTTTAAACGAAGCAATATCTTGTTATCGCATGGCAATTAAATTAGATAATAACTCATCAGAAGCTTATCAAAATTTAGGTGAAGCTTTAAAGCAACAAGGAAACTTAGAGGAAGCGACAGTTTGTTTTCGGAAGGCAATAGAATTAAAACCAGTTAATACAAAAATAGAAAATTCAGATGATATTTCATCATCTAGTAAATATAGTTTAGTTTCTAGTCAAGAGTTAAATCCGAGAGATACTTTAGTAGGTAGTTTAAATAATAATCAGATAAATAGTAATGATACTCTTACTGCTGCTAAACAACAGATAAATAATATAACCCCCCAAGCAAATATTCCAGGAATTAATCCTGAAGATATGGAAACTTATATGGTAGTAGCAGAGACTTATTTTAATCAGAAAAAATGGCAGCAAGCAATTACAATTACTCAGCAAATTATTCAGGTAAAACCAGAAGCCAAAGCTTATAAAATCAGAGGTAATTCCTTACAAGCTCTAGGTAAATTAAAAGAAGCATTAGATTCCTACAATAAAGCATTAGAAATTAAGCCCGATTTTGGGGAGGTATATGCAAATATAGGAACGATATTTGCGCAACAAAAACAGTGGGAACAAGCTATACAATCTTATCGAAGAGCAATTGCAATTAAACCAGACTTTGCCGGAGCATATAGAAATTTAGCGAAAATTTATACTCAGGTTAATCAGTCAGCAGAAGCAGCAGAATATTTGTATCAAGCACTTAGATTAGAACCAGGAAAAGCTACCGCAGAAGAATTTTTATTCATTGGTAATACTCTGAATGAAAATAGTCAATTAGAACAGGCGATCGCTTGTTATCAAGAAGCGATTAAGTTAAAGCCTCAGTTAGTAGAAGCCAGTTATAAATTAGGAGAAATATTAATTCAAAATGGGCAGTGGAGAGAAGCAGTTGCTTGTTATCAAAGAGTAATATCTGCTAATCCAAAGAATTTAGAAGCTTATGAAAAATTAGGAGATGGTTTACTAAAGCAGGGGCAGTTAGAGCTAGCTTTACAGAATTATCAAAAGGCTCAACAACTAGAACCAAATAATACAGAATTTAAGCAAAAAATTGGAGAAATTTATTACAGATATGGAGAAGCTTTCCAAGAACAAGGAAAAATAGAAGAGGCAGTCAAAGCTTATAGTCAAGCAACAGAAAATTATCCACAATTCGATATACCTTATGGAAAATTAGGGGAAATTTTCTCGCAACAAGAACAATGGGAAGAAGCTGCCAAAGTCTATCAAAAAGCAAGTCAAATAAAATCAGATAATTCTTGGTATCACAACAGCTTAGGAGAAGCTCTCAAGAAATTAGAAAAGTGGGAAGAAGCTGTGACAGCTTACCGCAAAGCTATAGAATTAAATCCTAACTTTTCTTGGTCTCATAATAATTTAGGTGACTGTCTATTAAAACTAGAGAAATGGGAAGAAGCTGTTGAACCTTATCGTCGAGCAATAGAATTAAATCCAGATTTTACTTGGTCTTATATTAACTTAGGAAATAGTCTTTGGAAAATAGGAAATTGGCAAGAAGCAATAAACCCTTATCGTCGAGCAATAGAATTAAAAGCAGATTTACCAGAAGCTTATCAAAAATTGGGAGATGCTCTGAAAAAACGCGCTGAATTAGATTTAGAACAATCAATTAAATGGTATAAGAAAGCCATAGAAAATAATCCCGACAATGAACAACTTTATCATAAAGCCCTAGAGGTTAAGCCAGAAGACCACAAACTTTATTTACAACTAGGCAATACATTAGCAAAAAAAGGGAAAACTCATGGAGCGATCGCCTTTTATCAGTTAGGTTTACAAATTAATCCAGATGATTCAGAAATTAAAGAACAACTAGAAAAGATATTACCTAAAAAAAAGACTTTTAGGGAACAGGGAACAGGAAATAGGGAACAGGGAACCGTCTCTGTTTCCACATTACCTTCTCCTATAATTGAAAAAAGGGAACAGGTAACAGGAAACAGGGAACAGGGAACAGGAAATAGGGAACAGGGAACCGTCTCTGTTTCCACATTACCTTCTCCTATAATTGAAAAAGAAGACTTAATTGAAAAAGAAGATTCCTATCAATTATGGCTCAAGGAAAACTTACCTAACTCAGAAAAACTAAAGAAAATGTCGGAAAATTTAGATACTTTCCGATACCAACCATCGATCAGTATTATCCTGCCAGAAAAAAAAGCATCTCCAGAGTTTCAAGAGACAATTGAATCAGTAATAAATCAAATTTATCCTAACTGGGAACTTTGCTATATTGCTGAGAAACTCCCGGAAAATATAGAAACAGAAACCAGAATCAAATTAGTCTTAAAAAGTGAAAATAGAGATATTACCACAGACTTAAATACTGCCTTAGCATTAGCAACAGGAGATTTTATTACTCTATTAAATCCTGACGATATATTAACTCCAGATGCTCTCTATCAAATGGCATTATTTCTGAATAAACATCCGGAGTCAGATATGGTTTATTCAGACGAAGATAAATTGACAAGTGAAGGAAAATTAACTGAACCTTACTTTAAACCAGATTGGTGTCCTGATTCATTTTTATCCCGAATATATACAGGTCATTTGTGTATATATCGCCGAGAATTATTGGAAAAATTGAACGGTTTTCGAGTCGGATATGAAAGTAGTTATGAATACGATCTAATTCTCCGCTTAAGCGAAACAACTCAAAAAATATTTCACATTCCCAAGATACTTTATCACAACCGAATCTCTGAAAATCGACTAGAAATTAATGAAACAATCTCAGAAGAAACTACTAAGAAAGCATTAACAGAAGCATTAGCAAGAAGGGAAGAAACAGGAACAGTTTATAGCGTACCTAACCATCCTCATTTTTATCAAGTTCGTTATCAAATTTCCGAGCAAAAATTAGTCAGTATAATCATTCCCACTAGAAATTTAGGAAATATTTTAGATAGATGTCTAGAGTCAATCTTCACTCAAACCACCTATCCAAATTATGAAGTAATAGTAATTGATAATGGCAGCGATGAACCAGAAACATTATCCATTATTGAAGACTGGAAAAATAAACAATCAGAACGTTTCAAATCTTATGAACTGAATATTCCTTTCAACTTCTCCAAACTAAATAATTTCGCCGTCGAAAAAGCAGAAGGTGATTATTTACTATTCTTAAATAATGATACGGAAGTAAAAACCGCCGACTGGTTAGAAGCAATGGTCGAACAAGCGCAAAGAGAAAAAATAGGAGCTGTCGGAGCATTATTATTATATCCAGATAATACAATTCAACACGCCGGAGTTGTATTAGGAATGCGGAGCGTTGCAGACCATAGTCACCGAGGTTTTTCTCCCACCGATGCTGGATACAAAGGTCAAATTATTTCTGTGAATAATTATTCTGCCGTAACTGCCGCTTGTTTAATGTGTCGGCGAGAAGTTTTTGAACAAATTGGAGGATTTGATGAAGAGTTAGCAGTAGCATTTAATGACGTAGATTTATGTTTAAAAATGCTCCACAAAGGTTATCGAAATATTTATGTACCTCACGTTGTTTTATATCACCATGAGTCGAAAAGTCGGGGAGTAGAAAATACAGGAGAAAAACAACTCCGTTTCCAAAAAGAAATTCAAGATATGAAGCAAAGGTGGAAACATTTAATAGACGAAGACCCTTGTTATAATCCTCATTTAACTAGACAACAAGAAGACTTTAGTTTAAGGATTAAAACAAATGTAGAAGTTGCTGTTTCTTTGTATGAAAAAGATGCAGAAATAGTCGGATGTTCTATAGACGAACCAAAATCAGGAATAAAGAAAGATATTAGTTCTATTTGTATTGGGGGTTGGGTAGTAGGAAAAAAATCTCCTCCAGTTTCAATAGAATTTATTTCTGGTGGTAAAGTAATCAGAGAAGTTCCTGCTAATTTACATCGTCCGGACGTAGGAGAAATTCATCCAGAATTTCCAGAAGCTAAATATTGTGGTTTCTGGGGAGAAATAGAAGTAATTGAATTTGCGCCAGAGATAAAAATTTCTTTAGAAGCTATTCTCAAAGATGGTTCTCATGTGCGCCTGGGGATGGTGAATTTAAAGTGCCCTAGTTTGATTTAAAAGAAAGAGGGAAGAAGGAAGAGGGAAGAAGAAATAATAATCAAGATAGTTGTCTAAAATAAATTAGTATTTCCTATTCCCTCTTTTCTGGAGACATCTAGTTTAAAACGGTAATTTTAACTGAATTGGAAAATTATTATCCTCACTTCTGCCATCAACTGTTCCTCTACAGTTTTGATGATTATTACTACTGGAAATATGCCAAGGAATAGGATTAATTTCTTTTCCTATTAAAACCTTAATTATGTAGGAACCAAATGCTTTTGCTAGAAGTGGTGGTACAGCATTACAAATTTGTGTGTAGTTTTCAATTGTCGTACCCTTAAATATAAAGCGATCGGGAAAAGATTGAATACGAGCGCATTCTCTAGGTGATAAAAATCTATTTTCTTCAGGATGAATAGAAGTCATTCCTCTTGTCCAATAAGCAGTATAAGAAGGAAGATGTTTTTTTGCCCTTCTATATCCTCCACAATAAGCTACTTTATTTTCTTGATATTTATCTATAAATACCTTCATTCCCTCTCCCATAGGAACAGAGCTAATTTTTTCTAAAACTCTTTGACTATGATTTTGAGTTGTGTGGTTTTCTACATTTTTGCTCCCTTCTCTCCCCCAAACTTGATATGCACATTCAGGCAATTTATCATAATCAAAAATCCCTACTTTTTCCCCAATTCCTACTTGAGGTAGATCGGATATTGCTTCCCAAATAGTAATTGCTTTTTCTGTACCTAAAACTTCACCAAATTCTGAATGAGTTGCCTGTGGTTTTGTTGGTTTAAATTCTTTTGCTCCTATTACAAAAAATCTTTGACGTTTTTGTGGAACTCCATAATGACTGGCATCAATTAAAAATGAATTCCAGTAATAAGGCATTAAGTTCAGGCGACTTTTAAGAGCTTGATAATAAACACCATTATATAGTCGCTTAAAACCAGGAACATTTTCAAATATCCAAACTTGAGGAGATAATTTTTCTACAAGATTAAAAAATGTCCAAACCAAACTATTTCGAGGGTCTTTTTCTTTTTTATAACCCTCATTACTAAAACCTTGACAGGGAGGACTACCTACAATTATATCAGCATTAAATAAGTCTTTATTTGGATTAAATTTAGTTAAATCTAGGCAAAAGATTTGATTACCTAAATTAGCTCTAGCTGTGCGACAAGCTGATTCATTTATATCATAGGAACCTAAATGCTTTAATCCAAGCATTTGTAATCCACAACCCCAACCACCTGCACCACTAAAAAAGTCAATATAAGTAAGATTCATAAATACCATTCCTTTTGGGCTAATGTTTTTAATTGATTTTGCAAAGTAATTATAGGTTTATTTTGAGGAGATAAAATATTAAACCATTCTTCCTCAATCTGTCGAATATTTTTACTAAAATAGTTAATCAAAACTATATGTGCATCACGCAAGATACGAACTTTAGTAAACTGATTTATACGTTTTGATGAGCGTGGAGCATCATAACTAGCAAGAAAAGCTTTTTGAACTGATTCAAGTTCAGGTAATGGTTCTAAAATTAATTCCCTGACAAATTTTGCTAATCCTTCATCAGTCAAAAATAGTAGCCAATCATAGGAATGTTTTAACACTAAAAGTTCCTTATTTGGATTATCTGATGTAAACAAATTGCCATGATTACTGGCAATACCTATTGTTAATATAAAGTTAGTTAAATCTGTTACAGGTGCATGATAAATCATTTGATTTAGAGCTTTTTCATAAGGTTGAATTTCAAAACTACCATCTGGTTTTGCCAATGCACCAAAGACTTTTCCATTAACAGAGCGAATTTTTTGCAATGATGAAATGTGCTTTGCTACATAAGCACCTTGTTTAGCTTTTTCTATAGTTGTTGGACCTTTTTTTGCTCCTTCCTCAATTCCTACACGCTTACACTCAAATATGGCAAATGGATGCAGTTTTAATATTGCTATCTCTACTGTTACTTCTTGCTCACTATAATATTTTAAATCACATAAAGCTAGTTTATTTTCATTAATATTTCTGCCAATTAAGCATCTATTTCTTTGTAAAAATCCTCTACTTAATATTTGATTATCAATTAAATCAAAGTTTTGCAAAATTTCCGCTATATCCCTACAGTTCTTAACTAACTTTTTAGAAGTTAATGGCAAGATATTAGGATTGATTATTTCGTATTCTTGACAATAAATACACGGATGAATTCCAAATTCAACATTATGAGTAATTTGAGTTTGCCCAAATTCTGGAAGACGTAGCTCAATCGTAACATCAGAGGAAAGATTCCATTGACGAATTAGATAATAGGTTATAATTTCAACAATTGTACCTAAAGCGCGTCCTGCTGCTTTCTTTTTATCTAATGTATGTTTAAATACGCTCTGAGCTAGAACTTTTTGAATTTGATCAATTGAGCTATAAGACACTAAATAACCTCTTTTAAATCTTTTAAAGATATTTATACTTTTTCAAAGTAGACTCTAATCATTAATTTAACCATATTCACCCTAAACATAGTTTGATCTATTTATTTGAACTCACCTCATTCTTATGGGTAAGGTAAACTTTACTTAGTTAGGTTAACTTTTGCAAGGTTATATAACTTTCAATAACGTTAATTTTGCGCAAAGTATTAGTTTGAAGAATATTTTCCTAACCGATAAACTAAATTCACAAACTCAACTAATTTGGATGAGGTAAAAATCACAAACCTATAAAATGTTTCTCCGGAATATACGTTTTTATCTTAGAAGTATAAGTAAAGAAGGAAATAAACCAATAAATTTTAGGAGAATTTTCCTATGAATATTCAAACTAATCTCAACAAAATTGTTCGCCTCGGTTTAGTTGCTTTAACTGCTACTTCTTTATCTTTTGGAACTATAATTCCTGCAAAAGTTGGTTTTGCTCAACCAACACAGAAAAGTGTAAATCCAGATGTAATTAATGAAGGGATCAACGGAACATGGAATTTACAGTGGAAAGTCAACGGATGGTTACATAGAGGTCGTTTGAGAATGGATGGAAATTTTGGAACTATGATTGTGAATGTAACTGGACCTAATGGTAGAAGAGTTTACGCTGAACAACAAATGAATATAGTTCCTGATAGAAATGGTTATATTCTTCAAGGTAGTAGACCTACTTATCCTGGTAGTGATGCGATAAACCGTAACTATCAACCTGATAGTTTTTATATTGAATCAGATTATTATGGTAGTTGGAAAATGAGAAATTGTTCTGATTATCATGGTTGTATTCCAGTCAGAATGACAAGAATTGATCGATAAATTCAATCAAGTTTAATCAAGTTATTCTAGGGGTAGGTTTAGCAAAAAAAACTGTAAGTATTCCCCAATAAATGCTGAAAAAGAGCTGCTCCAATTCATTTTAGAGAGGTATCTCTATTTATTTTTCCCTTTTTTTTCAATATTTACTCCCTCTTCCTTATTCCTTATTCCTTCTCAATCATTAATTGAACCATCAGGCATAATTGTTCCTCTCAGAATTACTCCACTTAAATCTGTATCAGTAATACTTGCACCTTCCAAATTAGCATTACTTAAATTAGTTTCTTGTTTATAACCTCTGAAAGAGAAACTATGAAAATCTGCTCCACTCAAATTACTATCTGCAAGATTAGCATATTCTAAATTAGTACCATGAAGACTAGCATTACTTAAATTAGCTCCTTCCAAATTTGCTCCCCAGAGTCTTGCTTCTAATAAATTAGCATTAGTTAAATTAGCATTACTTAAATTTGCCAGAGTTAGATCGGCTTCCAATAAACGAGCGCTAGTTAAATTTGTATTTGTTAAATTTGCTCTGTTAATATCTGTTCTATATAAGTTAGCTTTTTCCAAATTAGCTCCCGTTAAATTAGCTCCCGAAAGGTTAGCTCCATTCAAATCTGCACCTTGGAAATTTACACCTGTTAAATTTGCTCCCGAAAGGTTAGCATTTTCTAAATTAATTTCATGGAAATCTGCTCTACTTAAGTCGCATTGTTTCCATAAGAATGATACACACCAATTATCTTGTAATAGATGATTAATATCTTCAGAATTAGCTGCCATAACTGGTGCAGATAAACTAAAGTAGATGACCAAAGTAGATGAAATAAGAGTGGCTAAAAATTTCATGGCTAAAGTTATTTTAATTGAACTTAAATTAATTTTTTTGAACCGAGAAAAAAAACTTTATCTAAATAAAATAGATATAGCACTTCCCCCAAGTCAAAAGTTAAAAGTTATAGCGCTACTTGAAAAGGGAAAAGGGAACAGGGAACAGGATTTATTGATGTCAGCGCCCTAAATGCGTAGTGCTATCAAATACCAAATTCACTAGCACAACTTCAAACATAATTATATATAATATGTCGAAATTGTCTAGCGAATTAAGTAAAACTTTGACTAACAAATAAGGTTTCAAACCTGCCCTTTTAAGGGGATGAAAAAAAGTCAACTTAAGTATTTCAAGCCTCCGTTTAGCAGAAGCTACTGATAACTGATGTAGTGACACTTCGCGTTTGCGGAGCATTCCGGAACGGAAAGTGTCACTACTAACTGATAACTGAAATGACTCTTACCATTAATTAACCAAAACGTAGAGCATAGTCATCAGGATTTACTGCAAAAATGTTATTTTGAACATCTTCTATAGAAGTTTCTTCAACTACACCTAATATAAAGCCACTGTCAAGCATTCTAATTACAGCATCTCCATCGACTGATTCATAAGTTAAACCTTCAGTAGGAATAAACTCAGCAATTATGATAATCCGATCGCTATCTGCAACATTAAAGTCACTAATTCTGTTCGCTTCTTCTATTTCTTCTATTTGATCCTTTTGAACAACATCAGTTCGCAGAATAAAACTATCTGCACCCGCACCACCTGTCAGGATATCAACACCATGATCCCCAATTAGATAATCATCTCCTGCTCCACCTATTAATGTATCATCTCCTTTTCCGCCTCGCAACCAGTCATTACCTCCTAAACCTGAAAGGAAGTCATTACCTCTACTCCCACTGATAATGTCATTACCATCAGTACCTTCTATAACATCATTACCTACTAAACCGATTATTACTGAGGAGTCATCAACTTGATTTATTTCAAGTAGAGTTTCACCATCGATAAGGTCATTTTCATCATCTTCATCAACACCACTAGCTATATCATCACCCTCATCATCATTTTCATCTGTTTCTTCATCGCTTGCTTCTTCATCTGTTTCTGATTCTTGATCTCCTTGGCTACTAACTTCTTCATCAATAGTTTGTGTCAATTGACTAGCTACTAACTCTGTCTCTATAGATTCTTGAATTTCTGGAGTGCTATCCTCAGCATTATTCCCAGAGTCCTCATCCATTGAAACAAGATAGTTTACTTTATTTGCGCCATCCTTATTAGCATATTCATTAAGTAAATCAGAATCAGTAACAATCTCTGATACCCTACTAGGAATATTGCCCTCTACTACCCTAGCTATGACAATGCGATCGCCTTCTCGGAGTTCTTGTACAACATCAAAACCATCAGTCACTTCACCAAATACTGCAAAACCACCATCTAGGTTGGTTGCATCTTCAACAGGGAAATAAAACTGTGAAGAAGCTGTATCTAATACTGAAGTACGAGCCATAGCTATTGCTCCTGCTACATTAGATAATGTCACAGGTTCATCAACTATCTCGTTATAAACAATTTCTCCTGTCTCTGCAACTTGGATTTCCAGAGGTATTTCTCGCTCCTCACCTGTGTCGGGGTCAATAAAACCTCCTGTACCTAAGTCTTCAATGGGAACATTCGGGTCTCGACTTTCAGGATCTCCACCTTGAATCACAAACCCTGGTACAAATCGGTGGAATGCCAAAGAATCATAAACATTTCTCTCTACCAAGTCAGCAAAGTTAGCTGCTGTTACTGGAGCGCTTGAGGAATTAAGTTGAATAGTAATTTTTTCTCTTTCGCCAACTTCATCTTCTTCATCTTCAATATCATTCTCAGTATCTTCAGTATCCTCAGTATCCTCAGTTTCTTCAATCTCTTCAGTATTGTTCTCAATCTCTTCAGTATCGTCCTCAGTATCCTCAGTATCCTCAGTCTCTTCATCTTGTGATACCTTCTGTACCACCATTTCCACTACCACATCTTGGCCTTCCAGGTCGCGTAAGCCCAGTTGTTCTAGAAACTCCCGTGTCTCTTCCATTAGTTGATTAACTCCTTAATTGTCCATTATTTTTCACTTTATTATATTCGATTCATAACTTAAGTGGCGATAAAATACTGATTAAATTAAAGACAAAAATCTTTTCCAAGAGGATTTTTCCCTTTTTTTATAATTATTTATCACCCTCAATTTTTAAGTTTGGGATAGCAAAATATAAGTAAACTTAATAAATTTCTGAAGAGTGAAATAGTAATATAAAATGTGGGTAATCAGTTATGGTATTACTGAGAAGTCAATGGTCAAACTGATCCACATTTTAAATCTAGACCCGCTACTACTTATAGCTAAAATTAATGGGGTTGCTGATTAAGTAATGCTCTAGAATATTTATGAACCATACAACTATAGTTTTTTCATAGATATTTGAGACAAAAGCATTATTCATTCACCAACGCCAAATTAATTATCCAATTCTCAAAGCTGCATCTCCAAAAGGTAGTGCATCAGGCACAGAAATAGTGGCAAAATCAAAAAAGAAAGTCGCACTTATAACTTCTTCTAGCACTGAATTATTCACAGTACCAAGAACAATATTATTTTCCTCTTCTTCAGCTTCTATTTCAATAACCGTACTATTACCTTCTTGAGTAAAAGAAAGAGTAGATATTGGCTCCGAAACACCAATTCTATCTCCTTCTGAAAAATTAAAATCTTCTATCGTATCTGCATTATCTTCTTCATTGTCAATTACTGCTAAAACAAAAGTATCTGCACCATCTTCCCCTAACAAATTATCTGTACCAGCATCACCAATTAAAATATCATTTCCTTCTCCAGCAGTTAATAAATCGCTATCTTTACCACCCCGTAAAATATCATTTCCTTTACCACCAAATAAAGTATCACTATCTAAATTACCACTCAGAATATCATCATCAAGACCACCAGATAATAAATCTAACCCTTTTCCACCCCGAAGATAATCAGAACTATCCCTACCATCTAAAGTATCATCTCCCTGATTACCATTAATAACATCATTAATTATTGAACCTGTAATTTCATCATTTCCTTCCAATCCAAATACACCAAATACTTCTTGAGATAATTCTGTAGAAATTTCAAAAATATCATCTCCTTCTGTTAAGACTTGAATAAAATCTATGGGCAATGGAATATTAGCACGATTAACAATATTAATAAAACTATTGAGCAAGTTTGTATTAGTAATAATTTGTGAAACTCGACTAGGAATTATTCCTTCAGTAACTCTTGCAGCAGTAATACTATCACCTAATTCTACTTCTTCGATAACTTCTAACCCATCTATTACATTACCAAATATTGCAAAACTACCATCTAATACTGATAAATCATTCAAGGGAATATAAAATTGAGAAGATGCTGAATTTAAAACCTCTGTACGAGCCATTCCAATAGCACCTACTACGTTTGGCAATTGTACCGGAGGCGGAACTATTTGATTGTAAAAAATTGGTTGTCCTAGACCTAAAGGCTTAATTTCTAATGGAATAAATCTAGGTTCATTTGTTATTGGATCGACAAAATCACCACTTCCTAAAAGTTCCAAAGGAATATCTGGATTCCTACTAAAAGGATCGCCTGCTTGAACTAATGAAAATTGTGGTTGATTTTCTATGCGATGAAATCTCACACCATCATAAAAATTTCGTTCTACTAAATCAACAAAGTTACCTCCAGTTATTGGTGCATTGAATCCATCAATTTCGATGGTAACTATTTGATTATCAATCACCATTAATACTGTTGCCAGACCTGATATTTGTGGTAGATTTTCTTCCATTTTTATCTAATTTTAATCGGAAATTTTTTTGTACAAGTTATTTATTTTAGAATAAATTTTAATTCGCCCTCGATACTATCAATAGTAATTCGATTTCTGCCTGACAATAATTTAATCATGCTATGGTTAATAGTTGATTGCTGTTTATACAGCATTCCGCAGGAAATGCTTACACATATTTTTCCTAATACAATTTCTCTGTGACAATTCGCTTGATAATTCTTATGCTTGAGAAACGCTATATATTGTAACTTTATGGAGAATGTCTAACAGAAGTCCCTGTAGCGGTGCGTAGCGCTATCCCTACCCTCAAAGTTTATCTAAAATCTAAAAACTGTTACACAATAGTTGAATGAATTATCAATCTCAATCAAATTAGGCGATCGCTACCCTCAAAGTTTATCTAAAATCTAAAAACTATTGTGCAATAGTTGAATGAATTATCAATCTCAATCAAATTAGGCGATCGCTACCCTCAAAGTTTATCTAAAATCTAAAAACTATTGTGCAATAGTTGAATGAATT
>JBCDJM010000089.1:0-25513 GCA_038747755.1 Cyanobacteria bacterium P01_H01_bin.35 | reverse complement strand
AACTTAATCCCATACTGCTCAGACAATTTGGCTATCCGGGCTTTTAACTTGGCCGTAGGTATTTGAACAAACTGCTGGTTATTTTTCTTGCCAATATTAATACCATCTTTTTGGCCTTGATTCCACCCAAAAACTATTGTGCCTATTCGATGCTCAATACACCAGTTGAGCACAAATCTAGCTGCTTTGTTCACATTATCCCGCATCTGACGGTTGCGCTTTTCAGTAATAGCTGCTAAGTTATCGTCCCAGTAGTCACCAGACTGGCCTGATTTTATTTTGGCTACTTGCTTGTTGTACCATTGATTTTGAGATTTAACCTTTTTCCCATCAACTATAAAAGCCTTTCCCACATTACTCACACAGGTTAACCAGTTATTTAATCCTGGGTCTATGCCTAAGACGTTTTCTGCTATAGGATTGCCTTTTTCTAGTGTAGGTTGCTCATAAACAAATTCTAAATAGAAGCAGTTGTTTCTGGGAACAAATCTCAATTCTTTAATTTGATTGAAATCTAAGTTGCTAGGCATTGGTAATAAAAAATGGTCTATTCCAAACCATGCTTTGACTTGCTTACCTAGAGGGAACTTAAGCATTCCATTCACCAGCTTGACCCAGCGTCCTGGATAACTAACCACTGCTAAACCATTCTTTTTGCGGTATTTTGGTGGTTTGGGCTTTTGTGCCAGTTCACCTGAAGTCAACATTTTGGCAAGTTTTGCATAAGAGTTGAAAGACTCAATTACAGAATGTAATGTCTGTTGGCCACAGGCTGAACGCATAGCCTTAAAATGCAGATTACTTTTTAACTCAAAATCTAGTTCAGCTTTAGACACAAAGCGTCCTGCTTTAAATAGCATTTGACGACAATAGTAAATACCACAATTTGTCAACTTATTTGCTTCTGTGCACAGGTATTCGATCACAGCCATTACTTCTGAGGTATTCTTGACTAGGTGTTGTTGACATCCATACATTAATTATCACCTCCTGTAGATATAATAGCACTATTAAACATAATCTGTCTACAGATTGATGAAGAAAAAACCAGACGAATATAGAAGAAATCCTCACTCAGTAACACTGATTAATTACCATTTTGTCTTTTGTCCAAAGCGTAGAAAGCCAGTATTGGTAGGAGACGTAAAACAACGGTTGCAACAGATTATTTTTGAGTTATGTACTGAGCATAATTGGAGACTAATAGCATTAGAAATAATGCCAGACCATGTACATTTATTTTTAGAAGTTGACCCAACTTTTGCGCCCTCTGTCATTATCAAACGAGTCAAAGGTAGAGCTTCTCATCATTTGAGAAAAGAATTTCCTAGATTGCTAAAATTGCCCACACTTTGGACCCCTAGCTTTTTCTGTGCTACAACAGGAAATGCTTCAACGGAGACTGTTAGGAAGTACATTGAAAACCAAACCGGAAAGTAACACCGGGTTAAAACCCGCGCATCGTTATTCAACCAGGGGATAAATCACCCTGGCTAACTTCCTCCCGCCATTTTTTAGGTTTATCAAAAAAATTGGGTCGCGCAACCCCGCCTTTTAAGGCTAAATGTTTTTTGAGCGGGGCGTAAGTAAATCCCCCTTACAAAAACATACGTCGCCAATCCGACGGCTCCCCTATCTGTAGGGGTGAATGGCCATTTGCCCCTACTTTCCCTCCTGGCTCCCCTCGTGGGAGGGGCGGGGGTGGGTTGGGTTAGGGGTGGGTTGACTTCTGATACCAATTCACTTTAAGGATGTCACAAATAGTTTCCAACTTTAAATGTCAAATAATTACCTGAAACTATTATATTCTCAAAGTTTTGAGCGGATAAAGTCTTACTTTTGAATTTTGACTTTTGACTTCCGTGAAACGGTATGACTTAATTAAATTTGCCAAGGTTCTACTTCTAGAAAACCTTGTTGACTAAAAAAGACTTTAAACTCAGCCGTCGATTGATTATTGTCTCCAACTACTGTCTTTTGGTTCAGTAAATCTGGTAGAGGAGTTTTATCCACCTCATCAGCAGCAGCAGAATTTATTGGTTTGTAGCCAATAATAGAACCATCGGCAGCTACTGTTACACGATAAATTAAATCTGCGCTAATTTCTATTTTCCAAGCATTATCTATTTTTGCAGAGAGTAAATTTTGCAATTTTTCAACCTCTGCTGGATCGGTAATTTCGGAACTGGTAGACAAAGATGACTCTAGATTTTCTTCAGATAGTTTCTCCTCAGATGAATCAATAGTAGTCGATTCTGGAGAAGAGTCTAAACCTTCAGGTATTGGGGTAGGATTCAAACCAGGTTCCGGGGTACTGGTGGGAGATGTCTCTAAGTTACCCACAGTCTCATTTGATTCTGGTTGAGGTTCTCTTGGACGTTGTACTTCTGGAATAGGTACAAAGAATAAAGCTAAAGCTGCTATTGCTAAACCCGACATTCCCACAGCAGCAGGTAGAACTTTTTGAGCGACAGGTTCCCCTGACTTGACTTGTCTTCGAGAAACAGGTCTTACTGCCAAAGAGAAATCCGGTAAAGTCAGAGAATCGGCAAAAAACTGGTCTATGGCCTCAACCAGATCGAATAACTGAACTGTAGTTAAATCTATAATTCTACCAGGTTTTTGCTCGGCAATATTTCCGCCAGAAACATTACCATCAAAAAGAGTTAATCTATGGAGATTGACATCTATTTTATTTAACTGTAGTAACTCTTGGCTTTTACTGTGGTGTCTAGGGGAAGATATGCCACTCAGAAATTCCTGAGCATAGCTACTAACTTGTCTGACCAAACTTTCAAAAAAATCTCGTCCCCCAGTTAATGGTGGCTCTTGGCCATGAATATGACATTCAGCACTCATTAATATAGATAATACTTGTCCTGGACTTAAGTTAGTTCCTCCAGTATCACTCAAGCCTTGCAAAATCAATTTGCAATTAGGCAAATTGTACTGACGTTGAATCGTCATTGCAATTAATTCTCCATAAAATTTAAAGCCCGCAAGGTGCATAGCACCTCAGGGAAATAACTATCGCCATATTTTGCCATAGCAATTATAGCAGGAGTCAGAAGTCATATCATTTCTCAAAAACTTTTCTATATTTGATTGAGTAGGGGAGTAGGGGAGTAGGGGAGTGTAGGGAGGTTCGCATTAATGCTCAAGCAACGTCCGTACGGGAGAAGTAAGAAATCAGAATAATCAACATTAAATTGTCTGAAATCAGCAAAAAACTTATTCTAATAAAGTAATTACTTAATAACTGAAGTTTTAATCAAAAAAAGCATTAATGCATGGGAATTGGTATCAGAGGTCAGAAGTAAAATTTACAGTACAGAGTATATTTGAGAGGTATGAAAATTTCCTACTAAAAAACTTTATTGAGCAAAACCTAATTATTGCTCTGCTGATTAAATCTTAAAGCATTTACAGATAAAGGTTTGAGCAATTTTGATTCTGGAAAAAGTACCAGCTTTTTGCTTGATAAAGCGGAAAAAGTGAGCATTTTGAGTAGATTATGGCATGAAAAATCAGAGGACTATTCTTTAACTCCTGTCTCCTCTATAATTCCCACTTCTCCTGACTCCTGACTCCTGACTCCTACCGTTACCCATAAGACTTTTGAGCAGAAAATCTAATTATATAGCGCTACGCATTTAGGCTCTTGACATTTCTAAATCCTAAAACCCTTTATTAGTCTACTATTCCCTATTCCCTATTCCCTAGCGCGTAGCGCTATATATTTATTCCTGACTGAAATAACTTCGAGGATAAGTAAAATTATGTTTAGCAAAAGCTTGTTTGACTCGCCTAACTAAGTCAGTTTTGTAAATATATTCATCTCTAGCATCTATAGGATAAGACTTTAACTGAAATTGAGTTCCCCAAGGTTTTTCTTCAACTAATACCTTAATTGGCAATTTTAATTGAGTATACTTACTGGTATAAGCAGCCAGATATAAAATTTTAATTGCCAGTTCTGAATCTACTGCATGAGCTAAATAAAAATAAGTTGTAACTTGAGCTTCTAATGCACCATTATTGGAGTTAGATATCGGCTCATTCCAAATTTTATTATGGGGAATAAATATCAGATTATCTTCAATAGTTTGTAAACGGATACCTCGCAAATTATAACTAACAATTTCACCATAATTGTCTCCTATTTGTACCCTATCTCCAACTCGATAAGGAATTTCAAATAAAGCTACTACTCCAGCAATTAGAGAACTAACATAATCTTTAAAAGCAAAACCCAAAGCTACAGCAATTGTACCTGTTATTGCTAATAAATTTTGAGTCGAAAGTTGGAAGAATAAACTTAGTACATAAACTGTAGTAGTAAATAAAATTAAAGCTTGTAGAAAAGGCTCTGATTGTTTAGCTGCTGCTCGAAATCTTAAAGGTACTCTTTCTGACAACCACTTACTTAAAAATTTAACACTGATGAGAAAACCATAAGCAATAACTAAAGCCATTACTGTTTCCAGAATAGTCCGAAAATTTATATTCTTGATGCTTATTCCATTTAATCCATTTTCTCCTGTGAGTAGATTAAGATAAAAAAAATTTGTTAATTCTAGATATTTTAAAGATAAAGTCATTCTATTAATTCGGTAATAAAATTATATTTTTTTAAATGTCTGCACAGTTTTATATAATGTGTAGGATGAACGCTCAATAAATTATTCAAACGTTGAATTATGCCCATGCGTAATAATTTTTCAATTTGGAATTGAATTATACTTTCCGGTTCTCCTAAACTCAAGGCTAAATGAGATAAATTAATTTCTTTATGCAAAAGTATAGAGAACAAAAGATAGCGGTTATCAGCCGTCAATTCTGGTAAATCTAATGATTTTACTTTTTTGTATTGTACCAGAATAGTTTCTGTATCTTCTGCTTGAGTATTAATGTTTTCAATATTTGCCAGACTCAAAGATTCTAACCATAATTGAGCAGCTATTGAACTTAACCCTTGGGAAAGAAAGGATAAATAATCAAAATTTTCTTTGATTTTAGCAAGTTGTTTTTCTTCATCTTGATCGTTGTTTTTAAACTCCAGTTGATTAATTACTGGAGTGAGCCATTCCATAATTTCTTCTCCTGTAAGAGTTGGTAATAATCGAGTTTCTTCAAAGTAAGATTTAATGTTATAAACATGGTCAAGATATTGCCATGTTAAAGAATTACAACCAATTAACCAAAATCGAGAGTGGTCTTGAAATATTCTATTTCTTAAAAACTCAATTCCATCCAAACCATTTATCTGTCGTAGAAAGCAAAATTCCAAACAAGGAATAACTACTAATTCCTTAAATTTGCCAGAATTATCCTCAAAATCTAACTTTGCAGATAGACCTAAATCTTGTTGTAAATTAGGAACAATATTCCATGAATCTTGAGGTCTATTTGACCAGGATAATAACTTAGTATCTTCGATATTTTCATAATTCCAATTAGTTAAAGATAATTCAATAATTTGGGATAAAGGTTCTATAGAACTACTGAGAATTACGAGTTCATTTGTCTCTGGATTCTTTTGCCATTGAAGTAATGCTTTTTCTAAAGTAGATTGCACTATTTCAAGATATTTAGGATGACAAGGTAACGCTTTAATTTCTTGATTTAAACTACAAGTAATGTTTTTGGGGAGTTCATCAAGTTCATTCTCAGTTTCTGGGGATGGAACTTTAATAAATAGAGATTTCAATTGATCGACAAGCTGCATAATTTTATTAGTATCTACAATGTGCAATATAGCAATTTATATAATAGTGAGTCAACAGGGAATAGGAAGTAATAATAATAAAAAGATAAATTTACTTCACGAGCTTGGTAAATGCTATAATTTAGAGATTATTTATCCAATAAATATTAAATTTTTAACGATACTAAAAATTTACATTAGCTGTAACTAGATATTTTTTTGCTTAAAGTCAAAATAATATTTGCTAATAACTGGCAAATATGAAAATGGTCGGTATAATATATTAATTCCCAAACTGGTGAGATACAAAATTTTAATTTTTAGGGAAGATTTAATATGAACATAGTTGATTATCTCAGAATTAGTTTGATAGATCGTTGCAATTTTCGGTGTCAATATTGTATGCCTGAAGGTGCAGAAATTGATTATGTCTTAAAACAAAATTTATTGACTAATAATGAATTACTAACTCTGCTTAAAGATGTTTTTATTCCTGTGGGTTTTACTCGGTTTCGCTTAACAGGAGGTGAACCTTTATTACGTCCTGGTCTTGTAGATTTAATTGAGAATATTGCTGCTTTTCCAGAAACAAAAGATTTATCTATGACGACTAATGGATTTTTACTGGCAGATATGGCAAAAGATTTATATCAAGCTGGTTTAAGAAGAATTAATATTAGTTTAGATTCTCTAGACTCAGATACTTTTAATTTAATTATTGGTAATAGAGGTCGTAGTCGTTGGCAGCTTGTTTGGAATGGTATTCAAGCTGCTTATGAGGTAGGTTTTGACCCTTTGAAATTAAATGTGGTTGTTATTCCTGGGGTGAATGACCATGAAATTTTAGATTTAGCAGCTTTAACTATTGACCGTAATTGGCACGTTAGATTTATTGAATTTATGCCTATTGGTAATGATAAATTATTTGACGATACAGGTTGGATTTCTTCTGAAGAATTACGGCAAATTATTAGGAAAAAATGGGGACTGACAGAATCTTTTGTCCGAGGAAATGGACCTGCCGATGTATTTCAAATTCCTGGAGCAAAGGGAACCCTGGGGTTTATTAGTCAAATGTCTGAATGCTTTTGCGATCGCTGTAATAGAATGCGTCTTTCTGCTGATGGATGGTTAAGACCTTGCCTTTTGAATGAAATGGGTCAAATAGATTTAAAAAATAGTCTGCGTAATGGAGTTTCTGTTGAAGAGTTACGGCAGAAAGTGGAATATTTATTAGGTATAAAACCAGAAATTAATTTTAAACAAAGAGAGTCTGGCACTACTGGAATTTATAATCGAACTATGTCACAAATTGGCGGGTAAAAGGAATTTAGAATTTAGGATTCAGGAGTCAGGAGTTAGGAGTTAGGAATAAATTATAGAATAGGATAATCAAGGAGTTAGGAACAGAAGGAATTTATAGATAGATTATTGGGATAATTACTAATACTAAACCTCATTTATTATTCATAATTAATGAGTACCAATAGTTATCTTGAGATTGCCTTTATTATTTTCTTCAGTCAAGAAATCAACTTCTTGGTGTATCACAAATCTACAAAACTTCTGACTTTGTTAGAATTAAATCTCTATCAAATTAATTCTGTCTCCTGTCTCCTGTCTCCTGTCTCCTTCTTCAATACAAAATAGAGATGAAAAACAAAAACTCTAAGCTTGTCTGGAATAATATTCCACAACTAATAGTTCGTTAATTTGAAGCGCCACCCACTCCCGTTCCACAACACCATTAACTTTACCAACCAGTTTGTCTTTATCAAATTCTAAATGGCTAGGAATATTAGCTAAACCTGGATATTGGAGATTAGTCTTGACCATTTCCTTAGATTTTTCTTTTGCTTTAACACTAATTACCTCTCCAGGTTTACACTGATAGCTAGCAATACTAACTACTTTCCCATTAACTGTTACATGACCATGATTAACTAACTGTCGTGCCCCAGGAATAGTTGGAGCCATTCCTAAACGAAATACGGTATTATCTAAACGCATTTCTAGATATTGTAATAATACTTGTCCTGTGGAACCTGCTGCACGACGAGCTTTTTTTACATAACGTAGGAGTTGGCGTTCAGAAAGACCATAGTTATATAGTAGTTTCTGTTTTTCTTCCAATCGAATCGCATATTCAGAACGCTTTCTGCGATTTTGACCATGTTGACCAGGTGGATAAGCACGTCTGGCACTTTTACGAGTTAATCCTGGTAGATCGCCCAGGCGACGTGTTATTCTTAAACGTGGACCTCTATATCTAGACATAATAATTTCCTCATTAACGTAAAATTTAGCCACAATCCTATATCATATACTATTTAATTGCTACCTTGTCAATTGTCCACTATCGAGTTTAGCTTTTATTATTTGTTATGTCTCATAAGAACTTTTCTGATTTTTTCTCTGATAAATTTCCCTTATTTGCACCTAAAAAATATTTGAGTAAACGGTGGATATCTTTAGCAGCAATACAACTTTTTAGTTATAGTTTGTTGATGATTATTCCTGAAGTAGCAACAGCTCAACCAAGTAGAAAATCATTTAGAATTTGCTCTAGGGATTTATTAAGTGTCGGTTTATCTGAAGAAGAAGTAGCTAATGCTTGTGGTGCAGCTTTAAAGCCTAGAAATTTATCAAGATGTGTCACAAGAATTTATGATAATACAACAAAAGAACTTCCGGCAGAAGAAATTCTATTTAATTGTCAACGGGTGAGAAGAGTTGATGAACTAGGAAATTGTGTGAGAAGGATTAATAAAGCAGTAAAAGATAGCTCTAATGAATCTTCTGTGTTAGAAAATTGTCGTCTTAGTTTACTACCAGAAAGTTTTTCTTCTTGTGTGATTGGTTTAAGTGCTAATGTTAAATTATCGACAGAAGAATTATTAACTACTTGTCTTAATCCTAATCAAGAAATAAGTGAATTTGATTCAGAGGAAGAGAGTTAATTTTTATAGGCATCTGGTCAAATTAAATATTCCTTTGATAATATTCTTGTAGGGGTGTTTTATGGAACATCCCTACATTCTTTTTGACGCTTATGTCTATTAATTAACGAGATTTATCTGTTAAAATTATCAACTTTGACTCATCTTTCCAGCAATGTCTCCAGCAATGTTTTTAGATTTATTGAACCAGTCTCTTCAGCACTATAAAAAATATTAAAAATTAGTATTAATCATTACTTTTTATCAAATTAGACTTAGCCATGATTATTATTAGGGGTTAATAAATATATCATGGTGGGTGGTCTATGCTTTTATTGCAACAAATTGTAGGGAATATCAAGGTTTATCTGATGCCATTTTGGTCTCAATTTTTGCATGACTGGTATCTTTTTCTAGAAAAACGGGTTTCTCCTGAAAGTTTAGAGCAAACTTTAGAGCAACAATCTTTTCCTTTTTTTAGCTTTTATTTTATGCTGGTTTTGGCTACAGCAGTCGCTACATTTGGACTTTTAGCTAATAGTACAGCGACAATTATTGGTGCAATGATTATTGCTCCAATGATGAATCCTATTTTGAGTCTTTCTTATGCGATAATATCTGTCAATAATCGGCTATTAATTCGTTCCTTTTTTACTCTATTTACTGGAATTGTTTTAACAGTTATAGTTGCTTTTCTCTGTACACAATTTATTGGTTTAAGGATTGCTGGTTCAGAAGTTATTGCTCGTACTAATCCTAATTTACTTGACTTAGGTGTGGCAATGGCTGCTGGTGCTGCTGCTGCTTTTGCTTATACGCGCCGAAGTATTGCTAATACTTTGCCAGGAGTCGCAATATCTGTTGCTTTAGTTCCACCTTTAAGTGTGGTTGGTATTGGATTATATTTCGGTAGAAATGTTAGTGCTGAGGTTGGTTTATCTCTCGGTGATGCCAGTTTGGAAATAGGTTCTTTATTGTTATTTTTAACTAATTTAGCAGGTATAGTTGTCTCTAGTGGATTAGTATTTTTATTACAGGCTTATGGTAGTTTAAAGAAATCAATTTTTGGCTTTTTTACATCCCTATTTATCTTATTTTTACTGGCATTACCTTTAGGGTTTTCCCTGCGAAAAATTTTGATTAAAAGTACAGCTATGCGCATTATGGCAACGATGAAGAGTCGTCGCTCTGATTTATTCCCTGGGACGTCTAAAATTCGTCGTATTACAGCAGAATATCAAAATAATTTACTACATTTGGAAATAGAAGTAGTTATGGATGTAGATTTGATGCCTTTAATTAAGAAGAATACTGTTCTATTACAAGAAACTTTGTCGAAACATTTAGGAGAGCCTTTATCTTTAAAAGTAGTAGTAATTCCTGTGAATATTTTTGAATATGAAGTTGCTCCCCAGAGTTTGAATAATTCACAACTTAACAGTGCAAATATTAGTAACTAATACCAATTGCATAAAATAAAGAAATGGGGCTTTGTTGCAACTTTCGGAAAGTGCTGTTATGATTAGCTTTCTAAAGTTACTTTACTAAACCAAACAAAAATGAGAAAGCTAAATTTTGTGGCCACTGCTCTTTCCACCGTAGCGATCGCTGGTGGTGTACTCTTTGCTAATTCTGTAGAAGCTTGTATTTTTAGTGGCAAAGGTAAAAGTTTTACATCAACAGAAAAACCTTTAATTTCACTAGACTCTTGGTTAAACAAAAAATTTCCTGGTAAGTCTGACTTTGCTATTGCTGGTATTGCCGCTGGTACACTAGGTTTAACTGGGTTAGGTGCTTTTTTTGCTACTCGTTATATTTCTCGTAAAGCAGAAGCTAATGTTGATGCTAGTGATGACTCTATGGAAGTACAAGTAGAAGAAACATTTGTTCAACAGCATCCTGAAGCACCTGGTGGCGAACTAGATTTAGTTGAAGATAATGTACAGTCAGAAGTTGTCGTGGATCAAGAAATTTCTCTTGTGAAATAATTTGATTATCATTACAAGTAAAATAAATTTTCTCTGGACTTCCAGTTTTAAGTTACTGGAAGTTTTTTATATTCAGTAAAGAAAAGTCAGTTTGCTGAAACTCAATGTATGACTTTGTAATTTTTGTATTATTTAGTATTATTCTGCTATACGCAATAGTTAAATCTTATGCTTGTTGGAACCACTGAAGCTGCTTCTTTATTAAATATTTCTGCTCAACGAGTCCGAGTTTTACTCAAAGAAGGTCGGATTCAAGGCGCTCGGAAAATTAATGGTCGAACTTGGGGAATTCCTTTGTACAAAGGAAGACCAAGGATTTCAGGTAAAAAACGTGGCCCCAAACCCAATTGGTCTCCTCAGCGCCACTGTGCTAAAAATACCATTCATTTCAATCGACATAATATAGAGAAAAATCGAAAGCTCAAAAAGTTATATCCTCAAGCAAAATCTAAATATGTACTTTCTGCCCAACGTGGCTCTGAAATTTTAGGTAAAGGTCACGAAATGGAGATTAACGGTCCTTGTCGGATTGTTTATCGACCAGACAAGCCTCATAGTTGTGGAGCTACTGTGTGGATTGAGACTTTAGCAACAGTAACTGTGTTTAATTTTGACGGTACAGTGGAGCTAGTTGATAGTAGATGGGTTTGGGAAGAAGAGGAAATGTGGAAAATTAACAAGAAAAGTATTGAGGAGTTAATTAGGGTTTGTTGATTAAATCTTAAAAAAATATAGGTCATTTCAATTATCAGTTATCAGTTAGCCTCCTATGTTCGGAAATGCCTTAAGAGTACCTTTAGCTGTTTGCGCAGCATGACCTAGGAAAGCTTCGGGATTGACATAAGGAATGTTCTCTTTTCTATTGGTCTATCGGATATGGCGTTTAGGGTTCCGCAAAACGCACCTTAACGGCTGTCGCCGACATGAAAAGCGGAGGATCTCTGAAAGAGCGCGAAACCTTTCCCTCTGGGACGCTTCGCGTTAACGTAGTTGTGTGCTAGCAGCCATCCCATCCTAAGATCATGCTGTCCAAATGACCGCTTTTTATCCCCTTAAAAAGGCAGGCTTTAGACCACAATTTTTCGGTAAAAATCCATCAGTTAACCTTAGCAGTATTTAGTCTTGAATATTTAATTCTGCTCTCCTAATATCACTAAAATTATTCTTCCTTCTTCCTTACTTCATTCCCACTAGAAATAGTAATCATTTGAGGGATAGTCCTTGGTGAATCTATATAAGTATTTCCCTGACAAATTAATTGTGTTGAACCTCCACCATCTAACATGATTACTTGAGTAGCACCGAAACTTTTCAAAACATTAGCAGCGTGAGGTTGAGTTGCTTGTTTAGAAGTAAAAATTAAAATAGTTTCATGGAGGCGATCGCCATCTTGATCTTTGACTCCAATAAAGGTTCTACCTGTTTTATTTTCTACTCCTTTACCAGCATTTTCCTGTAAACCAACAATAAAATTAGGTGCTGTTGATAATTGGAAATTATTTGGCTGAAACTTACTAATTAATGCTCTATCATTCCAGACTTCTAGGATTAACTTTTCATTACTGAATTCTATTTCTCCTGCATAACCATCACTAACTATAATTCCATCTGACTTAACAGGAAATGCTAACCCTGTAGAAGAGTGTCGATCGTTTCTAAAAAATTGACCATTAGTGATGCAAAATAAACTTGAATTTTCTGAAGATAAATTAGACCAGACTTGTGATATTGTCTGACGTTCAAATTGTGGATCGTTACCGCCGTAAGCTCCTTTTTTAGTACCTAATTCTGTGATATTTCCGTAGATAAAATTAATTTTAGCACCTTGAGTTAGATCGACAACTTGTACATAATCTAAATCTTTTTGATAAAGAGTTGTTCCTTGAGAATTACTAATAATCTGGAAACCAAGAGATAGAGGGTTTTGTGATTTACTTTCGGCATCCTTGGGAGAAAATAAGTTTATTGTTATTAGGAGGAAGGTTGTTAAAAATAATCCAGTTAAAGTCAGACTTTTTTTGTTCATTAGTCAAAGTAATAAAGAAGTTTTTAATCAATATGGTTGAGAGGATGGAATAGCATCCTATCTACTGATAGTAGGTATTCCTAAAAGTAAAATTGTCTTAGGTTTTTATCAACCCGATCTACCATATTTTAGATAATTTGCAGTAAGTTAATTATTGAATACACTTAAAAATAATGTTATCTTAGATATAATAATTAACAGTAATTAACAGTTTAAACATTATTTAATCTAAAACCTAGCTAAAAGGATTATGAAAAACATTGAATTCAACGACTTAGAAAAAAAAATTTTATTAGCTCAAAAAGAACTTGAAATAATTTGTGAAGCAGCTAATAAATCAGCCGAAGAAGCCAAAAAAGCAGCAGAAGAAGTTGGCAAAATTATGGAGAAAACAGATAAAACATTAGATCCCACGGGGTTAACGGAAGAAAAAATAGCATCACTGTCTAGTCAACTCAATGATGAAGCAAATAAAGCTGTCGAAGCAGCCAAAAAAGCAGCAGAAGAAGTTGGCAAAATTATGGAGAAAACATTACATCCCACGGGATTAACAGAAGAAAGAATAGCATCACTGCGTAGTAAGCTCGATTACGAAGCAGCCAATAAAGCAGCAGAAGAACTTGACAGAATTATGGAACAAATATTAGCTAAAACAGGATTAACAGAAGAAGAATATGTATCAATGATTATGAATGCAACTGAGGATGAGGAATAATGCATCTAGTTGTTGATACAAATATCTTAGTTGCTGAACTGCTGAAAAAGCGGGGAAGAGCTTTAATTAAGTCACAAAGCTTAGAATTATTCTTAGCTGAAAAGATGGAAAATGAAGCTCAATACGAATTACAAAAGCGGGTTTCCATAATAGTTAATAAAGCTCACTTAACTCCAGAACAGGGACAATTTCAATTAGAAGTAGCTCTAGGACTAATTAATAATAGAATTACCACTGTTCCTTTTTCTTATTATCAATCATTTGAAGCAGAAGCAAGAAAACGTATTCCTAGAGACCCCAATGATTGGGAAACAGTTGCCCTAGGATTAGGTTTACCTGCAGCAATTTGGACGGAAGATTATGACTTTTTTGGTTGTGGATGTCCGACTTGGACTACTCAAACTTTATTACTGCAAATTAACCAATAACTAATGCTAACTTTTTTAGATTTATGGAATTAAAAACTTGCTTTTTTTCTACCCAAAAAAATTAAAGTCTTATCAAATAAACATTAAAGGTTTATCTTTTACCAAAGCAAATGCTTTTGAATCAAACCGATAAAGACTAGCAGGTCTACCAGCACCTCGCGATGTTTTGATGCCAGTATCAGATAAGAAACCTAACTTTAATAGTCTGGCACGAAAATTAGAATAATCTGAAAAATTGTTTCCTAAAATAGTTGCATAAAGTTGATATAATTCCCCCAAAGTAAACTCTTCCGGTAAAACATCAAAAGCAACAGGACTATACTCAAGTTTATTGCGCAATCTAGAATATCCATACTCAATAATTTTTTGATGGTCAAATGCTAATTGGGGAATTTGTTCAACAGGATACCAACTAATACTTCTCACCTCATTAGCAATTAATTCTGCTTCTTCAAATCTAACTAGGGCAAAATAACTGACAGATAAATATCTACAATTATAACTAGATTCTCTAGGATCACGACCAGGACCACCAAAAGTATATAATTGTTCTAAATATAGATTTTTTACCCTGATTTTTTCTGCCAATATTCTGTATGCTGCTGCTTCTAAAGATTCACCTTTTATTACTAACGTACCTGGTAAACTCCAGTAGTTAATAAATGGTTCTTTTTGTCGCATTACTAACAAAACTAAAAGGCGATTTTGTTGAGTATCAACGGAAAAAATTACATTATCTACCCCTACTTTAAAGTCTGCTTTATTATTTACACTTTTTCTGTAGTCGCTTTCTGCCATTGATATAATTTATGCCGATATATATAATCTTTAATAGGAGGCGTAATAGTCATTTCATCTCCTTGTTCGCGATATGCGGATGAGGAAACATTTGGAACTTCTAAAGAAGCTATTTTTACTCCTTTATTTAGTTCCCTTAACTTCTGCAAATCTATCTCTTCTGTTGTAATACCTTTGCGAGGTACTATTAATAATTCGACTTTTTGTAAAAGTTCTTCTATTTGATACCAACTTGGTAATTGTTTGACTAAATCTGAACCTACTACTAAGGTAAATTCTCCATCATCCCATTTCTTCCTCGCAAGTTCAATGGTTTCTAGAGTACGACGACGACTTAATTCTTGATGTAGAGAAATATTGTTTTGATTTGAGTCAATATTTTCAATCAAAATTGATAACATTGTCGAACGTTGTTCTAGAGATGTTTGATGAGATTTAAAGGGATTATCTGATGCCCAAACTACTACTTTATCGAAGTTTTGAGAAAGCCATTTAATAATCATTTGATGTCCGGCTGTCGGTGGGTCTGCACTTGTTCCAAATAAGGAGATTTTTGTCATTTATTTTGTAAATTTTTAGAGAAGTAAGAAGGAAGAAGGAAGAAGTAAGAAGTAATAAAGAAGAAGCTTTAAGAGAAAGAAAAATCTAACTTTATGTAAGATATTTCCCTAACTTTTACACAAATGATACCAACGGACATGATATGATTTATGAAAAAAACTTTAGGGAGTTTGGTCTCTAAACCCAGGCAAAAATTGGATAAAAAGATACAACCCCTACAATAAAATGTTACAACATCAAGGCGGATTACTATAAGGTTAGCTGATGACCTTTTTCTTTCCTGGCTCCTAACTACTCCCTAATCTGAAAGAGCGTTTTCTAAACGAGCTGCCAAATTGAATATATCATCTTTTCTGGCAATAACTTCTATCCATTCATTAGGAATATTTTCTATACCATAATAAATTCCTGCTAAACCACCTGTTACTGCTCCAGTTGTATCTGTATCTTCTCCTAAATTTACAGCTTTTAATACTGCCTCTGCAAAAGAGTTTGTATTTAATAAACACCACAAAGAAGATTCTAATGTATCTAGTACATAACCACCAGCATGAATTCCTGTTAGAGGTATATTTTGAACTTCTCCATTCAATATTTTCTGGAAACGATGTAGCTCTCCTGCGTACTTTTCTTCTGAGTATATTTGTTTAATCTTTTCAATTCCTTTTAAGTAAGCTGTTTTTAGGTCTAAACCCTCTAATAAACAAATAGCTATACTAATATAAATACCACAAGCCATTTGTGACCTTAAATGACCGTGAGTTATACAAGAACAGTCGTGAACTTGTTGAATTAATTCGGGAAAATCAAGATTTTTATAAGTATAAGCTAGGGGTAAAATTCTCATTAGAGAACCATTGCCATTATTCCTATCTTCTTTACCTCCAGCTTCTACTGCTGCGACACCTTTTTTAATCCGAGAAATAGCTGCAGCAGTGGTACCTCCAATATCAAAAACTTTACCCCTAGGAGTCCAATAATCTTCATAACGCCACCGATAAAAAGAGTGAGTGATCGCTTCTAAATCAAATCCATCACATAAACATTCAGCTAAACATAATGTCATGGAGCTATCATCAGACCAGGTTCCTGGTGGTTGGTTATGTGCGCCATAACCAATCATTTCAGTTACAGGATTAATTGTTCTTTCGTGACGACTGGAAAATTCCACAGGTACACCCAAAGCATCTCCAATACATACACCCATTAAACCTGATAATACTTGAGAATTGTTCATAATTCAATCTTGATAATTAATTGAAATTAACGATAAAAAAAATTCCTTTTTACTCATCCTTATATTACAAAATCGGTAATTCTATATTCTGAATTCTAAATTATTTGAGATTGTTCATAATTCAATCTTGATAATTAACTGAAATTAAATTGTTTTAAGTCTGCTTTTTTTATTAAAAAAATCATGTTCATTTTTTCGGTAAAAAAACTTATAATCTTAGCTTTTGTTATTGCGTTTTAGGGATCTAAATATTTATATAGTGCTAAAGCAAAACAATAAATAAGGGACTTTTTTTATAATCAATCAAGAGTTAAAAATGACCTGCTTAAGCAGATTTTAATTATCAAACTTCTCTGTTATTTTTTACCCAAAAACCAAGATTTAAAGCTTCTCCTTTTACGTACAAAAAATATCCTTTCAAACAATCCTTTCATTGAAAAAGTGATTGTTATACCTTTCGAGAAAATAGAGAACAGGGAATAGCAATAAATAATTGACAGTTTCTAGATAAAAATTGCTTTTATTTTTTATTTTTGGAGAAATCTATTAATTAAAAATTCTAAATTGTTTGAGTTTTTTGTGTAAGTTCTTGTAATTTATGAGAAATTTTCATTGGTGGCAAACTGGGATTTTCTAGACTGCGAGTTTCAGGAAGCAAACTAGCAACAAAAATAGCAGTACGTTTAGCGATCACTTCTAGACTTTCTGATTTTTGCAATATTTCTCCATTCTGAACTACTTGTGTCATTAATTTTATAAAATCATCAGTCTGAAATTCTGTTTGATTCAATACATCTTCATCCATTAATCCTAAATAATCTTGTTTTAATTGACTATTTTCTAGATATCTATATATTTGTTTTCTACCAGGATAACTAACTTTTCCAGTAGCATTTTTCATCACAGGAATACCATCTATTTCTACCAATTTATAAACTCCATTCACAGGAACGCCAGTTACCAACTTAGTACCAATACCATATCCATCAATACAAGCATTTTCCCTCTGAAGTCTAGCTATTTCCCACTCATCAATATCTCCACTAGCAAAAATTGTCACTTCTGGCAGTAGTGATCGTACCTCCTGGGATAATTTCACTAAATCTCCCGAATCTAATCTTACCCCACTGAGCTGCATTTCACCCTGTTTAACTCGTTGTGCCAATAAGCGGGTAGCTGCCAAAGTATCGTAAGTGTCTATCAATAAAGGTGCTGTGGGGAAATATCGCTGAAAAGCATTAAAAGCATCCTCCTCACTACCTTCCACAGCAGATATTGCCATCACCAAAGCATGAGCCATTGTACCTGATGGTTTGCGACCTAATTTCAAAGCTGCCAAAACATTAGAAGTAGCATCCATTCCCCCTGCCAAAGCAGCACGAGCAGCCCAAATACTAGCTTGGGGGCTAAATGCGCGTCTAGTGCCAAATTCTAATAATTTGGTGTCCTTCCCTGCAATATCTCGCATTCTCGCTGCTTTTGTTGCTATGAGGGTTTGGTAATTAATTGTATTCAATAAATATGTTTCTACTAACTGCGCTTGCCAAAGTGGCGCTTCTATTCGGAGTAGAGGTTGATTAGGAAATATGACTGTTCCCTCTGGCACCGCCCATACATCTCCAGTAAATTTAGCGTCTGCTAGCAACGACCAAAATTTATCAGGAGCATTAGCAAAAATTCCTGTTGACTTTAAAGCATCAACTTGATCGGAGCTAAATCGAAATTTTTCCAGATAGTCTAATGCTTGTGCTAAACCCATAGCAATGAGATAGCCAAAACCTGCGGGCAGTCTTCGCGCAAATAGCTCAAAACTAGCTCGTCGTTGGTCTATTTTTTCCCCAACGTAGCAAGCTGCCATCGTTAGTTGGTAGAGATCTGTTAACAGACTATAATCTTCTGGAGAGAGAGAAAGTTGTTTATCTTCTTGTGTCATTTAAAAATCCTCCGTAGTTTGGAAACCCACAGCACTTTAGTTGCGGTCTGAAAAAGCTGCAACTTACAGTTAAGAGTGTATTTTAGCCACTTAACTTTAGTTAGTTTATGAAGTTAAAATTACCGTTACAAAAACAACTTCTAACTTCGTTAGATGGCTGTTATTTTTATTATAGTGATTTTTACCATATCTGTCTAGAGTCTTGTAATAATTTTCCAATAATGATATAAAATAGAGAAAAAAGGTAAAATATAGGCTCCCTTCCTTCACTATCTTGGACTCTCCCCTACTTCCTTATAGGCGGATTAGCAAATCGCCCCTACTCCCCATCTATATTTTTATCCCAAATGGGTTCTATAATTTGCTGGCATTAGTTGTTGTAACTGTTAGATCCCTTAAATTAAATATTGCCGAAATTAAGGCTTTTAACATTTTATTAGTAAATTAATCCTCCGAGCTTTTCTTTAATAAAATATACAAAAATTTGACATTTTTTCAAAAGTCGAAAATTATGTCTATTGTTTTCTGTTCCCTGTTGCTTCTGGTGCTTTATTTCCAAAAATATTACAAATTATTGATTGTCGCTTTTAACTATTAGAGATATAATACGTTACTAGAAGTAGATAAACTTGTCTATTCTATTCAGGAAATCAACCTCTAATAATTGTAGGTAAAAATTGTCCTCAAATAAAACAAATATGGTTAAATATTGGAAACATTTTGTATTAGGATTTTTCCTGACATTGGTAATAGGAGCCTGCGGTATTTTTAATACCACCTCACAACAGGAAAAATTACCAATGGTAGATTTAATAATTACTCCTCCACTACCGGAGTGGATAGAACAAATTAGTCCGACGGGAGAAGCAGCTTCTTTAAATCAAATTAGGATTCGGTTTAAGGAGCCTTTAATTCCTTTAGAAACTTTAGATTCTCCAGAACAACAGGAAAAATTAAAGCAGTTTGAAATTTTCCCAGAATTACCCGGTCAATTCAGATTTTTGACTCCGAAAATGGTAGGGTTTCAACCAGCAGAAGCTTTTCTTAAATCTACCAGAGTTAAAGTTACTCTGAAAGCTGGTTTATCAGACCTAAAAAATAATCAATTAGATGAAGATTTAGCCTGGACTTTCAATACTGAACCAGTCAAACTAACAAATTTACCAACTAGCAAAGAGAAAAATAGAAGACTAGAACCGATTGATATCAATCCGACTCTAAAATTTACCTCAAATGTGGAATTGGATTTAGATTCAATTACACAAAAATTAAAACTTTTGCCAGACGGTAAGACAGAAAGTTTACCTTTTACAGTTAGTTTAGAAACATTAGAAACTGATGAGGAAGAACAACCTCCCATAGAAGCATTTGACTCTTCATTACGTCAGTGGAATTATCTGATTACTCCTGAAGTAACTCTGGAAAAAGGTACTAAATATCGACTAGAATTTGACTCAGGTATTCAGCCATTAAAAGGTAATTTACCTAGTCAAACACCTTTTGTTAGTGAAGTAGAAACTTACTCTAATTTTGAATTTTCCCAACTCAAATTTTCCCAGGGAAGCGGTAGATTTGTTAAAGGTAATCCCACGTTGGAATTTAATCATGGAATTGTGCCTAGTTCAGCAGTCGAAAATATTACTATTGAACCAGCACCAAAAGAGACTAAAAATCTGATTCAAGCTTATGATAACTATAATATTGTTAGTATCAATCCTTGGCTCTTAGAACCCGATACAAACTATACAATTACTATCGGCGCAAATCTCAAAGATAAATTTGGACAAGTATTGAGTCAGCCAGTAGTATTAGATTATCAAACGGGAGATTTGTCCGCCGATATTTCTGTACCTGGTGGGTTAAATATTTTCCCGTCTAGTCAAAATTTACAACTGAATATTTCGACAGTAAATCTGCCAAACTCGGAATATAAAGCAGCTTATCAAGTTGTACAACCAACAGATTTAGTTTATACAGAATCAGCTTATCCTAGAAAAAATAGGAAGAGCTTATTACCCGCAACTACACAGTGGAAAAGTTACCCGATTTCTGAAGAAAAAAATCAAATTAATGAAGCAGCAGTTCCCCTAAGAGAACAACTCGGTAGTCAGTCCGGAATGTTAGCTTATGGAGTTCAAGCAAGAACAAATTCTTATCAACAAAACGGTCAGCAAAAATGGCGAGAACCAACATTTTATGGATTGGTACAACTAACTAATTTAGGAGTATTTTCTCAGTGGTTTCCAGAGTCGGGAATTATTAAAGTAAATCATTTAGATGATGGTTCTCCAGTTGTGGCGGATGTGGAAATTTATCAGTCTCAATTAAATGCAAAATCTCAACCTAAACCTACTACTTGTGCTACCGGAAAAACTAATGAATTTGGTCTATTAAATTTGAGTAAGACAGAATTGGAAAAATGTATGAACGGTCAGCGTTTTTCTCAAGGACCAGAATTGTTAGTAATTGCCAAAGAAAATCGAGATTGGGCATTTGCTAGCACTAAAGAATATAGCGGTACTTATGGTTATGGCATTTATTCTGGTTGGGATAGTGGCAAACCTGAATCGCGAGGTACTATTTTTTCAGATAGAGAACTTTATCAACCAGGCGAAAAAGTTTGGTTGACTGGAGCTGCTTATTATTTGGAAGATGGTAACTTGAAAAAAGCCAAAAGTACAGGTTATCAAGTTACTCTAGAAAATCCAGATGGTAATAAGAAAAATTTAGGTACTCAAACGACTAATGAATTTGGTACTTTTTCTCTAGAAATTCCTCTGGATAGTAATCAACCATTGGGTTATTACAATGTGGAGGCGAAAGGAGAAAATGGCGTAGAAATTTACGGAAATTTTCGCGTTGCTGAATTTAAACCACCTAATTTTAAAGTAGACCTGAAACTTGATAAACAAATTGCTTTTCTTGGTGAAGAAATTGGCGCCGAAGCTGAAAGTAATTATTTGTTTGGTTCGCCAGTGCAAGGAGCAAAGGCTAAATATTATCTGACTCGCCAAAAAACAGAATTTACTCCTAAAGATTGGCAAGAATTTGATTTTGGTCGTCAATGGTTTTGGCCGGCAGAAGCGCCGACTGTTCCTAATAATGTACTGCAAAAAAATGTGGTGCTAGATAATAACGGTGCGGATAATCAAATATTTACAGTTGGGAAAGATTTACCTTACCCAATGACTTATCAAGTAGATGTGGAAGTGACAGATATATCTAATCTTTCTGTCGCTGATACTAAAACATTTACCGCTCTACCAAGTGAGAAGTTAATAGGTTTAAAAAGTAAGTTTGTTGCCGAAGCTAATCAAAAATTTCCGGTAGAATTTATTGTTACTAATTCTGAAGGAAAAGCACTTTCTGGGGAAAACATTCTGCTGGAATTACAAAAAATGGAATACAGCACTGTCACTCAGGTAGTTGCTGGTAGTCGCAACCCCAGATATCAGGTGGAATACAAAACCGTTGCCACGGAAAAAGTCAGAAGCAACAACAAACCCAAAACTGTCAACCTCACTGCCCCCGAATCAGGTAGTTATCGTATTCGCGCCAACTTTGCCAATGCTGAGGATAATATTACTGCCACCGATATTCAAATTTGGGCAACCGGAGCAGGGCGAGTTTATTGGGGAGGTCGCAACGAAAAACGTCTGGAAATCAAACTAGACAAAGACACTTATCAAGTAGGTGAAACTGCCACCGCTTTAATTCAGTCGCCCTATCCAGAAGGAGAATTATATTTTGCCGTCGTGCGCGACAAACCCTTCTACGAAAGAATTACAAAAGTTACGGGTGGCGCACCAGAAATTCAATTTAAAGTGACTGAGGAGATGCTGCCCAATGCTGCGGTGCAAGCGGTATTAGTGCGGCAAGGTGAACCACTGGAAAATGTGGAACCTGGAAGCGTCGAAGATTTGATGAAAGTTGGTTTTGCTCCATTCAAAATTGATTTGGCAGACAAATACTTAAACGTAGAAGTGACACCCCAACGTCTGGAGTTGCAACCAGGGGCAATGGAAAATGTGGAGTTGACGGTAAAAAATAGTCAGGGGCGACCAACTCAAGGTCAGTTTACGGTAATGGTTGTGAATGAAGCGGTGTTGCAACTGAGCGGCCATCGCCCACCAGATTTAGTTGAGACTGTTTATGCGGAGCAACCAATATCTACCCGTTTCAACGATAACCGCGAGGAAGTAACAATGTCAGAGGTTTCTTCATCCTTGAGAAAAGGTTGGGGTTTCGGCGGTGGTTTATCCTCTGGTGCTGCGGGTACTCGCATCCGTAAAGATTTTCAGTCTTTAGCTTATTACAATGGATCTGTAATGACGGACGAACGGGGTAAAGCAATGGTAAGTTTTAGGATGCCAGACGATCTGACAACTTGGCGCGTAATGACCGTTGCTACGGATGGAGATTTACATTTTGGTAATGGAGAGGCGACTTTTATTACGACTCAACCTTTAATGTCAAATCCTGTTTTGCCTCAGTTTGCTCGTATCGGCGATAAATTTGAGGGTGGCGTTGCAGTTACGAATAATACTGGCAAAAAAGGCAGTATCAAAATAGATGGGGAAGTTAGTCAGAATATTTTGTTTGCCGAAAATTCCCAAACTACGGAAACTTTCAAAACCAGAGCAGACTCCGGCACTAATGCTTACCGTTTCCCGATGGAGGCAAAACAACCGGGTGAGGCAAAAGTACAATTTTCGACAGACCTGAATAACCGTAACACTGATGGTTTTCAAGTTTCTTTACCCGTGCGGTCTTTGGCAGCAAGTGAAAGTGTGGTGGAGTCGGGTACAACTGACACTCAAGTACAAATTCCTCTAAACATTACCGAAAATGTGATGCCAGATGTGGGAGGTCTGGAAATTTCTCTGGCGAGTACATTAATACCAGAAATTACTGCTCCGGCAAAGGCAGTGTTGAAAAAAGACCACTTACCATTTCTCGAAACTCTCGCAAGTAAGTTAGCGATCGCCTCCAACCTACAAATATTAGGTAAAAAATACAACCAAGCATTTGTAGATTTCAACCCGAAACAACAGGCAAGATTAGCATTAGAAAAATTAGAAACGTTGCAACTGCCAGACGGTGGTTTTGCTTATTGCCCAGGGCGAGAAGATTCTAATCCTTACTTGACTCCTTACGCTGCAGAGGCGATCGCTCAAGCAAAAAAAGCATTCCCGAATTTAGTAGATGAGTCAATGTTAAAGCGTCTGCGGAGTTACTTAAGTGATTTATTAGCAGACCCAGGTAAATATGATTATTGCAGCGACCAACTTTGTCGAAATCAATTCCGCTTAGATGCGTTGATGGCATTGTCGGAATTAGGCGACACGCGCAATAGCTTCCTATCAGATATTTATCGACAACGAGAAAAACTGTCGCAGTTAGACCAAATAAAACTAGCGCGTTACCTCTCGAATTTTCCCGAATGGCGCCAACAGTCAGAGGAAATGTTTAACGCAATTCAGGAAAGCGTCTATGAAACCGGGCGTAGTGCAACATTAAATTTACCGCAAACCTGGGGATGGATAAATTCGACTACGGCAAGTCAAGCTCAAGCATTGCGACTATTTATTACCCGCGACGCCAAACCAGAAGTAATAGACCGACTATTACAAAGTCTGCTCAACCTACGGCGCGATAGCACCTGGCGCACAACTTATGATAATGCCGAAGCATTGACGGCGTTGGTTACTTATAGCAATACCCAACCCGCTCCACCAGACTTTGTAACAACCGCCAAATTATCTGGCAAACAGTTAGATGCAGCTCGTTTTCAAGGTTATGAAAATCCGAATCTATCTCTGAATGTAGCAATGGATGTGTTGCCAAAAGGTGAATCAGATTTAGTCTTGGAAAAATCAGGAGACGGCAAACTGCACTATTTAGTTGAATACAGTTATCGCCTCCCAGGAAACCAACCAGGAAGATATAACGGTTTGCGAGTAGCGCGGGAAATTCGTTTGGCAAATGAAGAGGAAATATTGCAACGCATGGATCTATCGGAAGTGCCATCAACATTAGATGTTAGTGCAGGGCAAGTCTTTGATATTGGAATCGAAATTATTACAGATCGCCCCGTAGATCATGTAGTAATAAGCGACCCACTACCAGCAGGTTTAGAAGCAGTTGACACCAGTTTCCAGACGGCGAATTCTGCTGTGGAGGCAAAAGCTGATAGTTGGCAAATAGGATATCAACAGATATATCGCGATCGTGTCGAAGCTTATGCAGACCGTTTAAACCCAGGAGTGTATACCTTACACTATTTAGTCAGGTCTGTAACTCCCGGAACATTTATCTGGCCTGGAGCTGAAGCACGACTACAATATGCGCCCGAAGAATTTGGGCGATCGGCTACAGCGACGTTGGTTGTGAAGTAGTTTGTCAGTTTCAAAACCCGGTTTCTTCAAGAAACCGGGTTTTTGATTATTGGAATAAATAGCAAATTAGTTCTACAATAATAAATTATAGTTAAAATTTAAGGGAAATATTAGAAATGTCACTATTACCAATTGAACAAAAAATGTGGGAAGAAAAACCCACACAAAAAACTAAAAACGGCAAGTCTAAAATTGATATTGTTGAAAAGTATAATTCTGGAGAAAAAAGAATACTGACTGAAATTAACCGGGAAAAAATTCCTAGTTTTGTGGAGTCTTTAAAAAAGAATGACTATATGGATTTACGACCATTTTATCAAAGAAGATCCCGTTGGGATGAAAAAAAACAATCTCGTTTAATCGAATCATTTATTATTAACATTCCTATACCTCCAATTATTCTTTATGAGCAAAGCTATAATTCCTATGAAGTTATGGATGGTCAGCAAAGAATTACAGCAATAAGAGATTTTTACGAAAATAAATTTAAGTTAACTGGATTAGAATTTTGGTCAGAATTAAACGGACTTACTTATCAAGAACTTAATCCAATAATTCGGGCAGGAATAGACCGTAGATCTATTTCATCTATTGTAATTATTACAGAATCAACAACTAATCCAGAGGAAGCTATGCTTTTAATTGGACTTTGGACAAAAAAAAATGTGGTTAGCGTAAATATTACGCTAACCACATCGAACAATATCCCTCTGTCTCCAGTGAATTTAATCACTGAAAAATAGAAACAATTGGGAGTTGTCGCTGGCTCAAATCCCAACTTTT
>JBCDJM010000088.1:0-25924 GCA_038747755.1 Cyanobacteria bacterium P01_H01_bin.35 | reverse complement strand
CGCAATAGTTCTGAGTATCAAATTTTGAATTTTCATTTCCAAGGGGAGGTAAGTTCTGAGAATTTTCTATTGCGCAATAGTTCTGAGTATTAAATTTTGAATTTTCATTTCCAAGGGGAGGTAAGTTCTGAGACTTTTCTATTGCGCAATAGTTTTGAGTATTAAATTTTGAATTTCCATTTCCTGCGGGAGGTAAGACTTGAGACTTTTCTATTGCGCAATAGTTCTGAGTATCAAATTTTGAATTTTTATTTCCAAGGGGAGGTAAGTTCTGAGAATTTTCTATTGCGCAATAGTTCTGAGTATCAAATTTTGAATTTTCATTTCCGGGAGGTAAGACTTGAGACTTTTCTATAACGTTATAGTTTTGAGTATCAAATTTTGAATTTTGACTTCCTCCAGTAGGAAAATCCTTTTGAGTTTTGAGTTTTGAATTTTGAATTCCTCTTCCCGGAGGTAAAACCTGACATTTTTCTATAGCGCTATAGTTTTGAGTATTAAATTTTGAATTTTGACTTCCCCCAATAGGAAAATACTTTTGAATTTTTACTTTTGACTTTTGAATTCCTCCACGCCAGTCCAATATCCAATCGACAGGATTCAATTCTATGACTTGAGTATCTTGGATATTGGATTGTACAGCAATAAGTCGAACCTCATAACGTTTCTCGTAAGTATTAAAATCTAGTTCTACAACAGCATCACTTATGCCTTCAGGAATTTCATCCTTATAATGACCCCACCAAATACCAGTAAACCCTTTATCTATAGAATCATCGCAAATTTCAAAATTTGTCTTAATATACTTAACCTTATTTCCTCGTAAGTCCGTTTGGTTCCGATGCCAAACATTAGTAAACCAACAATCTTGAATCAACAATTTAGGCACCGAGTTTCCCATACCACAGGGTTCTAAAAGCTTCAGTTCTTGAAATAAATCTCTACCCAACTCAGATACAGTCACAATTAAATCCACTTCTATTACCGAGTTTTGGTTAAGACTTACTCCTAATGTTTGTCCCAATAGTTGATTAATAGCATCTGTAAATATGGGAATATTTTCTACTGGCAAACTAAGACCAGCAGCAAAAGGATGACCGCCAAACCTATCTAATAAATGTGCCTGATTTTTCACCAACTCATAAAGGTCTATTTTACCAACAGAACGGGCGGAACCACGAGCTAATAATTTTTCTTCAGAAGTTCTAGTAGCTTCAGTTTCCTCACTTAATAAAATAGTAGGACGACCATACTCTTGAGCTATTTGCCCTGCAACTAATCCTAGCACGCCCACAGGCCATTGAGGATCTGTCAAAACTATGACATGAGTAGTAGAAAGGTCTAGTTTGGTCAATTTTTGAGCAACATCTTCTGCTACTTCTTTTTGTAGAGATTTCCGCCTAGAGTTGGCCAACTCTGTTTCGATAGCCAGTTGTTGACAAACTTGAGGGTCACGACTGGTCAAAAGTTCTACACAAAAGCTAGCATCTCCCATAATTCTACTTACAGCATTAATCCGAGGGCCAATACCAAAAGAAATATCTGTGGGGCGATCGCCTGTTTTTTTGCATAATTCTAAAAGTTTAGCAACTCCTGGTCTGGTAGTTTTGGTTAATTGTGTACTTAATTTTTCAATACCTATTTGTGCTAAATAACGACTGTCATCTGTTAGTTGAACTAGATCGGCAATTAAACCAATAGCTACTAAGTCTAATAATTCTGTTAGGGGAAGTTTTGGTATTTCTGGATAAGTTAAATAAAGTGCTTCTATAAGTTTATAAGCTACTCCAACTCCTGATAAATTATATAGGGGATGATCGGGGGAAAAATAGCGGGGATTAATAATAGCAAATAATGGCGGACGTTCTGAGGGAAGAGTATGATGATCGGTGACAATTATATCTATTCCTAATTTATTTGCATATTCTATTTCGGCAAGATTTGTACTGCCTGTATCGCAGGTGATTATCAAAGTATAATTTGCTTTTGCTAACCGTTCAATTCCTGAAAAATTCAAACCATGAGATTCTGTCAATCTGTTAGGAATATAGTAAGTTAGTTGATTATTTTTATCTAAAAATTCTCCTAAACCATCCCAGAGTACAGATGTTGAGGTAATGCCATCTGCATCAAAGTCTCCCCAGATGGCAACTTTTTCTTGATTATTTCTAGCAGAGATAATTCTTTCTATAGCTTTGTTAATTTCTACGCCAAATTCAAAGGAGCTAGTTGGTTGATATTGTTTTGCATCTAAAAAGCCTAGTATATCTTTAGTATCTTTAATTTCACGTTTCCATAATAATTGTGCTAAATATTTTCCTGATAATTTTGGTGCATAATTTTTCACACACTCAATAAATGAATGAGGCAGATTATCAGACACAGGAATTTGCCAAGATTTTTTTTCTTGAGACATCTTTAAATAGGGTTTGCGGAAAAAGTATTTTTTAAGGAGTAGAGGAGTAATTTACACTCCAACAATGCGCCATCAATGCTAACTTTTTGAGCATCAATATATGAAAAATATGTACTTTTTCTAGACCTAAAAAGGCGAATATATTTCTCTATAAATGCTTTTATATTTCATCGCCAGACTCTGAGTATTTGTAGCCAAAATTTTAGTATTTTATATTAGGTATTAGATATTAGGTTTGAATCATTTTAGAAAAATAGTAGGCTATCAAGTAGTTTTCAAGTTAAAGGATTAATATAGGCTCGAAGGTAATTATATAGGGATTATTCTCTTAAATTAGATAAACTTTAATTTTTTATTCCCTATTCCCTATTCCCTATTCCCTATTCCCTATTCTATATTCCCTGTTATTAATTGATAAATTATATTTGAGGAACAGGAAATTTAACAGTAAATATAGAACCTTTATTCACTTCACTAACTACAGCAATATCTCCACCCATCATTTTACAAAAGTGACGACTAATAGCTAAACCCAAACCAGTTCCTCCATATTTTCGTGTTGTTGAATTGTCAGCTTGAGTAAATGGTTGAAATAAACTATCTATTTTTTCTTCTGATATACCTATACCAGTATCCGCAACACTTAAAACTAACATCTTATATTTGGAGTTAAAGCCTAAATTTTCAGTGACAAAATCCTCATTATTATTAACCATTTTAATTTTTAAACTAATTTTACCATTTTCTGTAAACTTAGCTGCATTACTCAAAAGATTTAAAATTACTTGGCGCATTTTATTAGGATCTGCGACGATAGGTTCTTGGTTATCTTCACAGATTATTTCTAATGTATTGCCATTCCTATCTATCAAGGGTTGAATAGTTGCTAAAACATTTTCAATTAATGCCATAATATTGAAGCTTTCCCAATGAACATCCATTTTACCTGCTTCAATTTTTGAAAGATCGAGAATATCATTAATTATTGTTAATAAGTGTTTCCCAGAAGTATGAATATTATCAAGGTCGTGAATAAAGTCTTCATAACCTAAATCCTGGGCGTCTTCTAGTAAAATTTCACTGTAGCCAATAATAGCGTTTAATGGTGTTCGTAATTCATGGCTCATATTTGCTAGAAATACACTTTTAGCTTTATTTGCTGCTTCTGCCTCATTTTTTTCTTGTTTTAAACGCTTGTTTTCTTTGAGTTGTTGAACATTTGTTAATGTTTTTTTTATAGTAATGTCTAAATCTTGAAAATCTATAGGTTTAGTCAAAAAATCAAAAGCTCCTCTATTCATTGCAGACCTAATTTTTTCCATATCATCATAAGCGGAAATAATAACTGCCTTTATATCAGGATAGTGAAGTTGAAGATTATCTAGTAAAGTTAAACCATCCATTAAAGGCATATTAATGTCAGTTAATACGATGTCAATACTAGGTTCATCTGACAAGATTTCTAGTGCTTCTACACCGTCTCTGGCAAAAATGAAATCTAGTTCTTTTGTTTTGATTTTTTTTCTAAAGTTACGGATGATAAGTGATTCAAAATCTGGCTCATCATCTACAACAAGTATTTTTGATGACATGATATTCTGTATTAATAAGCTAATTGCTTTTAATTTTTAAGTTATATTATGTCCGCTGGTATCGGAGCATCTAAAAGTTAGGGTGAATATCTAGGAAATTTAAGTTTTTTCTTATTCTTAAGACTTCCTCCTTTGTCACTCTTTCTGCTTTATTACCGAATAATTAAGGTTTAAAGCCTCTCTTTTAAAGGAGAAACAATGAATTTATTTTCCTTTTATTCAATCCTATCCGTTTTAGGGAGAGGTAATTATCAATTATCAATTATTGAACCTTACCTGACAATACCGATACTACCGGACATAATATTACTTGTAACCAATGAGAATGAATATATGCTATTTCTAATTTTGGCATAAGTTGGTCATTGAATTCTTTCTTTGACTTTAAACAAAAGTCAAAAATTAAAAGTCAAAAGTAATACAGCTTCATTAATTTTGAAGTGGAAAGTTAGGTATAGAACAACATTTAGGATTTTTTAATTAGAATTGTTAAGAATAAAGTATGCTTTGTGTACTATAGTAATCCTATTTGAGTTGTAATATTTTGGTGGTAGGGGCGATTTTCTGCGGAATTATGGGCAATCGAATCACCCGTATAGGAGTCATCATTTACCAAAAAATAAGGTTCAAAGCCTCCCCTTTTAAGGGGATGAAAAAGCGGTCGTTTGCGGAGCAGTCCGTTAGGATGAGATGGCGTTTCGGCTGTCGCCGACATATAAAGCGAAGCGGCTCTGCATTCTTTGGGTTTCCTTTCCCTCCGGGACGCTACGCGTTACATGTCGCGCAGCGTTAACGGAGTTGTGCGAAGCAAAACGCCATATCCAATCGACCAAGAGAAATATTTAATTCAGTATTTCAAGCCTCCAACTTTAGTCGGAGGTTCACTGATAACTGTTAACTGAAATAACCCATGTTTTCAGTTAACATTAATTGTTATAAAAGTTTTCACAACCAATCTAGGATTGTTATATATATGGAGGTATAATTATAGCGGTTTTCACTCATGTTGACTTGCATTACTTCTTCTTTCTTTCCTAGATAACTTCTTCCTTCTTTCCTAGATAACTTCTTCCTTCTTCCTTCAAACTCAAATCTCTGTACTCTACTTTACATGAAAACTGCTATAAGTCACTGATAAGATCGAGTAGATTTTTTACTACTTATATCCCACATTGCGCACGTCAAGTTGTAACATTAAAAGTAGTATAAAATACGGTGGCTTGGTAGATATTTTTACTACACAGCTCCTACACTTGACCTTTCTCAGGAGTCAGATTATCAGGAAAATATTCAGCATAAATACTCAATTACTTACTCCTATTGACCACTATAATTTTCTCCTGTCTCCCCCTCCTGGGAGGGGTTAGGGGTGGGTTGTCTCCTGTCTCCTATTTTTTTATACTACATTTTGAAGTGCGAAATGTAGGTTATATTTTTAATTAAATAATTTTAAGCTAAATAGATATTTCTGGAATACTATCTAGACTTAATATTAAATCAGCAGAAATATCTGTAGACTCAATATCTCTTTCTTTGTCATAAACTTCTGAAAAACGTTGACAGCGAGTAGCAAATTGACAAGTATCACAAGTCTCAATAATCTCTACTTGTGGAAATTTTATCTCTTCTTCCTGGTAATGTTTTAACCAGTAAGTTAAATTATCTAATATCTCTTGTAAATCCTGTTCAGTTTTTTTGTGTGCTTGTTGATTATAAGAAAATTTTAGTTTGTAGGGTAAACTTTGAGTTTTTGGTTGGATAAACCAATAGGTCATCGAAACTGTTTCTGACAAATAATTGCTAGTTTCAACTAGAGTATAAAGATATAAGCGTGTTTGCCAATTTTGAGCTAATTTTTTTTTGTTTTGAGGATGACTATAGGTTTTCCAGTCAAAAATTTGTGCTTGTTGATTTTCTGCAATTAATAAATCATAAATAACTGTCAGAATATAACCATTAAAATTAAGACTACGATTATGTTCAGCTTGACGTAAAATTATATTATCTTGAGTTTCAGGATTTAATATTTCTGATGCAGCTTGGGAAAAATTATCAAAACAATGCTGCATTTCTTGATTTTCTAACATCAAAGATTCTATTGGTAATCCTAGTTCTTTTTGCTGCATTAATAAGTGGAACTGACTACCCCAATTTAGTCTTTCTTGTTCTGCTGATGTTGTGGGTACACTCAGATTATCTAAGTAGAGGTGTTGGAATTTGCGTGGACAAGTTGTCAGTAAATTTAGGTGTTGTTGAGAGAGTCTATATTTTGTCATTTTTAGGGAATAGGGAATGAAGTAAAAAGTAAAAAGTTAAAAGTTAAAAGTTAAATTTTATAGAGTTAAACTAAAGTAATTTTAGGAAGTTATTTCACACCTCAAGTTGCAAACTATTTGTGATATCTTTAAAGTAAATTGGTATAATATTTATCATTTGGATTTGTAGTTATCATAGCTATTAGTAATACCAATTTTATTGAATAATCTTACAAAACTGAGTTATATTATGTCCCGCTGAATATTTATAGCGCTAGGGAGTAGGGAGTAGGGAGTAGGGAGTAGGGAATAGTAGATTGTTAAACGGTTCCAGGATTTATAAATGTCCTAACCTGAATGCGTAGTGCTATATAATTAGGGTTTGCGGAATAAAGTTTTTTCGTAGGGGTGGAACTCAGGACTCAGGAGTCAGGAGAAATAGGGAATTTATGGAGCCAGATAATTAGCTAGAATAATTACCTTATTAATTATTGACTACTTGCCTTTAATGCTACATATTGAATTACATGATGTAGGTAGTATACCTCTGAGAAATACTATAATTTATGGCTAGAAGAATACTAAAGATAAAAAATTTTTTATTACTGATTATCCGAACATGAGATTATAGGCGTTCATGCAAAAGGCAAAAAGTAAGAAATATCTATAGCAAACACTTTTTCAAGCTAGAACTTAGTTAGAGATTAGTTTTAAATTTTGACTTTTGACTTTTGACTTTTGAATTTATCATCCTAAATACTTCCTTTCTGTCTTCTACCTTCTTGCTGACTTTTTCTTGCTTCTCCCTTATGATTATTTCGACCAAATTTAGCATCTTGAAAAGAACTACCTACACCCTGAATAATACCTCTTCCAATTAAACCTATACCACGCCCAATTACTTGAGTTAATAAATACACAACTCCACTACCAATAAAAGAAACAGTTGCCCTAATACCAGGAGCTATTGCATCACGAGTTTCTAATAGTAATGTTACTGTTAGTGGAATGCCTGAAAGTTTTGTTAATTCATGTCTACGAGGTGAATAAACAGATACTTTTTTGATGCCACGTTCATTCAAGACAAATAAGGAAAAATTACTCTCAAAAATTTCTTTTGGTTCTCCAATATATTGTTCTATGCGATATTTCCAGGATAAGCGATTACGGAACTTTTCAATATCTCGTGTTGATAATAATTGACGACTATAAAAATCTTCTTTAATTTCTTCTACATCGGCAAAATTATTTAATAAAGGTTGAATTACAGCATTGGCAATTGAAATTAATAAATTTTGAAGTAAGGCTTCAGACCGTTCCATCGCTTCAGGAGTACCTACTCCAAAAGATACATTATCAATTACTAAAGGAACTTGAAATAATAAGTAGGATATTAACTCTTCAACCAAAGGAATTTTATCAAGAATAAACTTATGCACATTATCAGCATCATTTAATAAAACTGGCATTACTTCGACTTTAATTTGTTCGGCAAAAGAATTAACAATTCCTATACCATTACTAATTTTAAGTTGATAGTATTCACCAATAAAAAATTTGCTCGTAAATTCCCATAAATTATGTACAATCTCATATCTTTGTTTGGGAATTTCTTCCATTAAAATAGAAGCATTACGCAGTTCATCAAGAATATCTTCAAATTTACATAAAGCTATATAAATTAGTTCTTGCTTCTTAGAATCTCGCAATATATCAATTTCCATTGGTAATCCACTGAGGTTAATTAAATGAGAATTTAATTTTGCTATTGTTGACTCAAATAATGCTGTTTGTAAATTCATTGCTTCAGTGGTTGGATAAACAAATTCTGAATTTATTCTCAGTAAAATTTGCTCATCATTTTTGACAGAATTAATATTTTTTGGATTTTGTAATTCAGTCATATTTTTCAAGCTTGAATCGACAAAAATATCTCTATTTACATCTGTTAATTGCTGCAGCTTCTCCCGATTAATAGACTTAGGTGACAAGTGACTAAGTATCCATCTAGCTGTTAGTAATTCTCGGCGTTGCCCGGAAGTTATTGCCACATTGAGTAGAGAGTTTAAATTATTTCTATCTAAATTTTTTACTCTTTCATTTAGTTGAGATGTTACTACTGAGAGAGAAGAATCTATTTGCTTGATTCCTGACTTACAAACGTTATCAAGAATAGTATTGAAAAAAAATTTTGTTTGAACTCTTAAACCTGAATTTTCTGGTTTTTCAGAATTTTCTTGTATAGTTTCAACCCCAGGAATATTTCTCCAATAAGACTGACCATTTGCTACTTGTCTAATAATAATTACTAACTCAGAAATACCAATTCCTTTTGGGCAATAACCATTTACACCTAATTTTTTAACTAATGTCAGTAAGAAGCTATCTTGTAGAGATGTCAATAATAATATTGGTAACTCAGGGTACGAAGTTTTAAGCTGTTGACAAAAGTCAATTCCAGAGATTGTAATTCCCTCTGTATTTTCAGGAAGCAAATTATTGGTTTCTATGTCTAAAATTACAAAAAAATTATTCTCTTCTACAATCAAATTTTGAATATTTTTTAAGGCTTCTGCGCCTAATTCTGTTTCCAATACTATTTCTATATCTGAAAACTGCTCACAGGAAAATTTTAACCCCATCCGAAAGATAGAGTCATTATCAATGAGTAGCAATTTTAATGCTGATTCACTATTCATAAATTTGTTTTTGGTTGAGATATTTTAAGAATATAATAACCAATGAAAGTTAAATTAAAAATTTCCTTAATGATAAACATTACAGCGGTTTAATGATGAATAAACCACAATTATACTGACTCGATACGGACGTTGCTTGAGCATTAATGCGTTTCATGTCGCATAGCGTTAGCGGAGCTTTGCGTGAGCAAAACTTCCCTACTTCCTTGCTCATTACTCCTTACTCATTACTCCTTACTCATTACTCCTTACTCATTACTCCTTGCTCATTACTCCTTACTCATTACTCCTTGCTCATTACTCCTTACTCATTACTCCTTACTCATTACTCATTACTCATTACTCATTACTCATTACTCATTACTCCTACAACAGTTTTGTCGTCTACTCAACTGAAAAGCACTGTAAGCTTTCAGCCATCAGCTATTGCTTTTATAGCCTTTCTCCACTTACGGAGGTACAGTATTTTTTATTCTTTTCTATTTCTTGTTTCCCGAATTACTAATAGACCTAGGCGTGAAAAAGATATAGATTTTTTACAGTAGTAGGGAACAGGGAAAAGTTAACTGGGAACAGGTAAGATATTTTTAGGAAAAAGGCAGGAAAAAGGATTTTTCATGGTGACTTTTTCTTTCTTTAGGTAATATAAATAAAAGGTTTATTGATTTTCCAGAGATGTCTAAATCTGTACAGATGTTGCATGCAACCTTCCTACCTACTCCAGCGCCAGAAACGAATTTTGTACCTCATGCTTTTTGGGAATTGCTATAGTTTTTAGATCAAAGCTTGATTAATTGAGCCAGAATTAAATCTTACTACAAAAGCTTGTTCCCTTGAGCTTAAAGTCAATATTCATTTAAACCACGTCCTTAAGAGCAGGGCTGTTTCATTCGTCAAATAAATAATTGATATGAATGAGAATTGGGGACACCATTACCGGAATTTGGGGAAAAGTTAGGAAAAACGGGTGATTTGGAGGGGTGGAGGTAGGGAAAAGCTCCCAAATAATCTTGGTCAAATCGACGGAATTTCTGAAAAATCAATTGCCACACCAAAATTATTAAGGGATAAAGAAAGGGGAAAATCCTAGGTACCCTTGTGGAAAATTCTCCCCTGCTCCCCTGGAGCCTTAACCAAGAATGAAACACTACGTCCTTCAGAGTGGGGTCTTATTGCTGATAGCTAATAGCTTTTAGCTCCACATTCTCCAGGAAATGCTTACTCTCAATGTCTCTATTAAATAGGGTTTGCTGAAAAAGTCTTTACTGTGAAGGCAGGGGGTAGGGAGTAGTTAAGAGTCAAGAGAAACAAGGAGTTATGGAGAAGGTATTCATAAAAATTATCCTTTGATTTTCCTCCCCAACTCTTACCCAAATACTAACTTTTTGAGCCTTGCCAACCCAAAATATCCTATTTTTTCCGGACTTGAAAATGCTCAAACCTTGTATTTGCCAATACTTTTATATTTAATCAGCAAGCCCTAAATAAATATTAGACATTTCCAAAAAAGAGGGAACAGGGAACAGGAAGAAAGAATAGATAATTTCGCATGGGATAATTGATTTGATTTTTAATTTTTGGAGATGTCTATTTAAAATCAACTGATTTATCATTCTTGAAGTAAATAGGCATCCGAACTGGGAGCTGTAGCTGGAGCTGGGGCTGGAGAATAAGATTGGCGACTGGGGGCTGGAGAATAAGACCTCTGTGGAACTGGGGAATAAGATTGAGGACTGGGGGCTGGAGAATAAGACCTCTGTGGAGCAGGTGAATAATATTGGGAACTAGGGGCTGGAGAATAATACCTTTGTTGCTCTCGAAGACGTTGTTGGTATTCGCGCTGTCTCCTAGCTTCCTCAGCTTGTTGTGCTGCCCATATTGCATCCCGTTCAGAAGCCCAACGAGATATAGCATCTTGAGCTTCATAATACAAAGCACGTCCATAGCTAATTTGATAAGCTGTTTTAATAGCAGCAGTTAGACTACCTTGCTTGGCTAGGCTATAAGCTTGATTAATAATTGGCCTATCTTGGGCAATTTGTAACTCTGTAGTCCATGTATAAATTTCATCCTGAGCTTCTTCATACAAAGCACGACCGTTTTTTATCTCATATGCAACATCAATAGCTTGGCCAAGTTTTCCTTCTTTTGCTAAAGCTCTAGCTTCTGCTAATAATGGTGAATCTTCAATAATTTGTACTCGTTTATTCCAATCAGCTATTAGAGTTTGAGCCTCTATTCTCAGTGGACGCTCCAAAGCAACATAACTAGCTTGTTTGATTGCCATATTATAGCTATCGACAGTCTCTTGTTTAGCTAATTGTTTAGCTAAAGCTACATAAGGTCGGTCTTCTATTTTGAGAATATCTTTGCGCCATTTAGCAATCAAGGTTTGAGCCTGAATTCGCTTTGGTTGTTTCTGGCCAACCATTTGCGCTTGGTTTATGGCCAATTGTAATGCTGCTGGTTGACCAACACTAGCGATCGCGTTGGCTAGCTGAATATGAGTTAAATTATCTAATTGTTGTTGGAGTTGCTTAATTTGAGTTTGAGCTTGTTGATAGTATGGACTATCAGAAGTAATCTGAGCTGCTGCTGCTTTTCCTTCCATCAAGGCTACCATATTTGCAATTTGAGACCCTCCCATAGACTTGTTCCAAGTTGCTGCTTGAGCATGAGCTAGAAACTTTAAGTCTTGAGCTTCTTTGTTCAGTTTATGCCCTGAAGGAATATATTCAATAGCTTTTATTGCCCCTTTTAAGTCTTTTGCTTCTATACGTTCAGTGGCAATTTCGATTAGACTACGACCCCAATTTTGCATATCTTGATCAGCTTTTTCTCGAATGTAAAGGTTCGGGGCTATTTTGTTTGCTAGAGCGATCGCTTCTCCATATTCGTCTACTGTTTCTCTATATATTAAATAACGAGCATCTTTAAGAATTTGCCAAGCTTTTTTTTCTAATACAATGCGCTCTAATAATTCTCTATATTTAGTAGTTTGCCAGTGAACATTATCTAACTTTGACATAGCTAGGGAGTAATCAGAAGCTTTATTCCAACTCATAGCCTTGATAGCTTCTGTAGCTTTATCATAGAAAGATTGACCTTCTGCCCATTGTTTTTTCCAATTTGCTACAGCTTCTTCTACTCTACTGTAAACTGGACTATCCTTGGGAATCTTTGCTACTGAATCTAGAGCGCCTTGTAAATCACCCTCTCTAATCTTTTGATTAGCAACAGAGATAATTAACTTTGTCCATTCTCCTGTCATTTGTTGACCTAATTGATAGAGGGGATGTTCTTCTGGCCAACTTTTGACTAAAGTTAAGGCTTTTTCCAACTCTTCTAGGTTGCGTGACTCGGCAGCTTTGTTAGCGCAGAAAAGTCTCTCTCCATCTGCTGATAATCGAGAAATTTGTTCGCAGTTTGGTTGAGGTGGGTTAACCAATAACCACATAAGTGCTGCACCACCTGTAACTCCAAAGCTAGCTGCAATAGTCCACCAAATTAGTTGCCATAGCCAATAATTTTTTTTGCCTTTTTTTGGTTGAGTTTCTGTTGATTTTTGGGAAGTTTTTTCTGGTTCAATTTCTGAGTTATTGTTTTGCTCTTCCTCTAAAGTTTGTGAGGTAGTATTTACTGCTTCTGTTTTTACTAGGGAATTACTGCTGTAGCTGTTTGCTCCATTTCCAGAGGATCTATGGGAAATTGCCTCCAAGTTTTTTGGTTGTGAATTTTCTAATGACATAACAAAATTTATTCTGCTAATAGTAATAATTTTTAAGCAGGTGAGGATAATTTGCTAAAGTAATTTTTTTACCTTTTTCATCACCTAGAATGCTTTTAATACCTCCGAAGTAAAATTTCAACTTGGGTTCCTCAAGCATGACTAGGGAGGTTTATAAGTTAGGGATTTGCTAGTTATTGTTAAAATTATTTATTATAGCAAATTTACCTATATTTTATAAAGTCATTTTTTTGACTACTGGATAATCTTAAAAAAATTCAGTTAAATGTTTTTCAGCCAAAACTATAGCACTACGCGCAAATCAAAAGTTAAAAGTTAAAAATAATCGAGTGGCTAAGTTTTCGATGCCAAAATACTCCGCAAATGTAATTTACCAATGTCAAATACCTAAATAGGTAGTGGTTGGGAATTTTTGGGCTTTACTATGGTAGATATTTATTATAAATTATGCTTAATTGGATCACTGATTAGATTTATAGATCGTCCTGTTATACTGTTTGGTAAAAAAACTATTTATCTCTAATTTTTTACTGTTATTGTACCTAACCTTGGCAGAACTGACCATAAAATTCTATATGATAGTCAGTAATTTTGATTAGGTGTTTGTGTTTGAATTTTCTCAAGGAAATCTGAGGGTAATTGTACATAAACATCTATAATTTTTCTTGTATCTAAGCAGTTTATATAAGAGTGGGGGTTATTTCACTTATCACTACCTCTAGCTGAAACCGGAGGCAAGAAAATCGGGAATTTCCTTTTTTATCTTCTATCCAAGGAAGGCTATTGACCTTATTTATTGGTCACTTATATAGAAATATTAAGTAACCATAAGTAGGTTCAATACATTCAATAATTCATAAGAAAGGTTCTAGAAATAATATTCTCTAACTTAATACCAGTTCACCCTAAAGATGTTATTTCAGTGATCCGTTATCAATTGTCACAAATATTTTCAAACTTATGATGTGAAATAATCGTCTCAAATTACAGAAAATTAAGGTATAAAGCCTCTCACCCGCCGTGGACAAACAATGAATTTATTTTCCTTTTATTCAATCCTTTTTTTAAAAGGAAGAGGTAACTATCAATTATCCATTATCCATTATTGAATAAGTTGCTTGCTAATCCAATATTTTTACAATAGAAAGAAATTTATAATTATCTACAAGCTAGGATGACAATTACGATCGCCCTGAATACCGAACATATCCATAACTTAGATTTATCTCCAGTTGAAAATGTAATTTCTCCCATACTAAATGAAGGAGCGATCGCCTCTTCTGAACAAAAGCTAAATTTTGCCATTAACTATCAGCAAGATCCTCAAGATCCAAGAGAACTTTCAGAAATTCCAGAAGTACGTTTATGGTTTATCCGTTTAGATAGTCGTTATCCTTGGTTGCCATTTTTGCTCAACTGGAAGGAAGGAGAGTTTTCTCGTTATACTGCTATGCTTGTACCCCACCAATTTCATCGGAGTGAAGGTATCCAATATAATCCAGAAGCATTAGAAATATTTCTGATGCACAAAATTTTTGTTTTGAGAGACTGGTTAAATAAACAGAATATTTCTAGTAAATCCAGATTAATGTCTATGTCTCAAATGTTAGGGTACGATTTGGCAGAGGAATTTTTTATATGAATTTAGAATAGGGAATAGGGAATAGATAATATTTCCCCTTATTACCTAGGACTTGTTGATTAAATTTGAAACCATTAATAATAAAAGTTTTAGCCTTTTTGGGGCTTTGAAAAAATGCAGGGTTTTCAGTTGAAAACGCTCAAAAAGTCAGCATTTTGGGCAAGAGTTATGCAAAAAAATTACTTGAGAATTGAGAATTGAGAATTAAGAATTGAGAATTGGTAAATTTCTGTCATTGAACAAAGTATAGAAACCGGGTTTGTCTGAAACACCTAACGATACTAAATCTACCTCCAATAAACCCGGTTTCTTATAACACTTCAAAGTAAGTAGATTTGATATATGAGGGAATAAGAAGTCGAGAATATTTACCCCTATTATCTATTTATTCCTTGGTTCAACCCTCTCCACCCCAAATTTTTTGTAATACTTCTTGGGGTGAAATATCTTCCATTTTCCCAGTAGAAGATTTAATAGCAACTATCCGATCGCTCTTGGGTAATAATTTTTTTGGTTCCGTTGGACCAAACAGAGCAATGGTATATGTCCCAACGGCAACTGCTAAGTGCATAGGCGCACTATCAGTACATAACATTAAATTAGCTCCAGCAATCATAGCAGCTAATTTACCTATATCCCTGGGAGTGACTACTTTTACATCCGGAGATGATTCTCTAATTTCATTAACCCATGGTGCATCTTCAGGGCCTTTTACTATTACTATTGGCAAGTTAGGTTGTTTCTGTTGCAGTTCTGAAATAATTTCCTGCCAGTAATTGGTAGGATAAATTTTATCGATACCTTTTACCTGAGCTAGTTGACTAGAACCACCATGAATCAGAATATAACCACTTTCTGCAACTCCTAATATTTGCTGTTCAGCTTCGGCCTCATCAATATCTGTTTTAGGGACATTAATTGATATTCCTTTAAAAGGAGTAACAATTTTCATTCCTTGCAGCAAGTCATGGTACATCTGAGCTGCATATTGTTCAGTTTTCAGGGGTATAGGATCGGTAAGAAAAATTTTCCCATTACCTGCATAACCTATTCGTTTAGGAATTCCTGTTAACCATAACAATAGGCCAACTGTCCAACGTTGTCCTAGGGAAATTACTACTTCGTATTCGCGATCGCGCATAATACCTAACAAATTTCCCCAGTCGGCAAGACTATTGGCATCTTTAAAGTCGTAGGTTAGGACATTCTGGATAGACTTGCAAACTCGGTATGCACCCTTGGATCTAGGTTCTACAATTACGTCAATCTGAGATTCTGGATAGAATTGTTTAATGTCATCCAGAGTCGGGAAAAATAAAATTTGGTCGCCTATTCCACCAGGGACAAGGGCTAGTATTCTCATGTTTAAGGGATTAAAGTTAATTATCAGTTCAATTTTAAGTAGAGTATATAGCTAGATTTAATTATTTATAGGAAAGCTTTAATACAAAATGTATTTGTTAATTCCTGCTGCTGGTATGGGGCGACGGATGGGTAGTTCGCGAAATAAGCTTTTGTTGAGTCTATTGGGTAAATCTTTATTGAGTTGGACTCTTGAGGCTGCTGTAAAATCTCATCATATTAGTTGGATTGGTATTATTGGACAATCTGTTGATTTTCCAGATTTTCAAAAAAATATTTCTGATTTGTCTACTGACAAGCATATAGCGCTGATTGAGGGAGGGGAAACTCGTCAGGAGTCGGTTTACAATGGTTTACAGGCTTTGCCACCGGAAGCGGAACGAGTATTAATTCACGATGGGGCGAGGTGTTTAGCTACTCCTGAACTTTTGGACAGATGTGCGGAGGAGATTCTTAAGTGTCCTGGTTTAATTGCTGCTGTGCCAGTTAAGGATACTATTAAGGTTGTCGATCGATCTGGTATAATCCAGGATACACCAGACCGTAGCAATTTGTGGGCTGCTCAGACACCCCAAGGGTTTGAGGTGAATTTATTGAAGGAATGCCATGAAAAGGGGCGTCAGTTAGGTTGGGAAGTTACTGATGATGCTGCTTTGTTTGAAAAATGTGGTTTACCTGTGAAAATTGTAGAGGGAGAGGAGACTAATTTAAAGGTGACAACTCCAGTAGATTTAAGAGTAGCAGAATTTATTTTGATGGAAGCAGAAAAAAGTAGGAAATAGAGAGTAGAAACTAGGGAAAGGATGTGGGGAAAGAGAATCAAGGAAAGTTAGATTTGAGGATTAATTTTTCCTACATCTGAATACTTAGGTTAAAACCTTATTTAATATGAATACTAAACAAAAATCGACACGGGCTTTTTTTAGATCATTAAGAGTAGGTCAAAAAATTGGTTTAGGGTATGGATTAGCTATTTGCGTTGTAGTTTTAGGAACAACTACTGGATTTATAATTGGAGATGCTTATCATAAAGAAGCTCTTGAACAAGAAGAAAATTCGTTGAAAGCATATAGATTAGTTAATAATCTCAAGAGTAAAGCTTTTCTTATAAGGATTGATTTTTCAGAATTACCTATCCTACTAAATGAACCAGAACTTCTAGAGAAAAAATACCTTTCTATTTTAGAAAATCAAACTAAATCAAAGGAACTATGGCAAAAATTTAAATCTAATTTTGGAAGTGCCCAAGATCAAGAAAAAGAAAGTATTTTGAGCAAAAATGTGTCAGCAAAGGAGTTCTTTAACAACTATTCTACATTTTTAGACCTTTATTTAGAAAGAATCGAAGGACTGATTAAAAACTTAGATATTGAAAATCTTCAAACAAGCCAACTTGAAACTACTAGAAGAGAAATTACTAATTTTAAAACAGAAGCCTCTGAAAAATTTGAAAATTTTGCTATAGATTTACTAGATTTATCTGAGGAAATGTACGAAGAATATGAAAAATCGGAGGCTGAATTTGCGGTTGCTCAAGAACTGCGTTTAACAATATTTGTTGTCAGTGCAATTTTCTCAATTATAGTTACGGTTTTGTTAGCTATTTTAACCAGTAAGGCTATTTCTCAACCACTCCAAGTTTTAACGAATATTGCTCAACAAGTCACCGAGGAAGATAATTTTGAATTGCAAGTTCCTGTAAGTAGCAAAGACGAAATTGGTATTCTGGGTAGCTCTTTTAATCAAATGATTAAACGTGTCAAAAAACTTTTGCTCGAGAAAGAAGAACGTGCAGCAGAACTTTTAACAATTAATGAAAATCTTAAAGCTACACAAAGTCAATTAGTTGCTCAAGAAAAAATGGCTTCTTTGGGTTCTTTAACTGCTGGTATTGCTCACGAAATTAATACTCCTTTGGGTATTGGGGTATCTGCGGCTTCTCTTTTAGAGGAAAAAACTCAAGTATTATCTGAAGTTTTCTACAATGGAAAAATGAAGCGCTCTGACTTAGATAATTACTTAGATGTAGCCACACAAAGTAATAAGATGTTGCTCAGTAATTTAAAACGTGCAGCAGAATTAATTCAGAGTTTTAAACAGGTAGCTATAGATCGATCTAACGAAGAATCAAGAACATTTAATTTGAAAGAATATTTGGAAGATATCTTAATTCAATTAAGTCCGAAAATTAAGGGAACTAAACATAAGATTGAAATTCAAGGTTCAGAAGATGTAATAATTACATCTTATCCTGGTGCATTTTCTCAAATAATTACTAATTTAGTGATTAACTCTCTGCTTCATGGTTACGAACCAGAAGATTCTGGATTAATTGTAATTAGTTTTCATCAAGATAATAATTCCCTAATTTTAGAATATGTTGATGATGGTAAGGGAATTGAACCAGAAAATTTACAGAAAATATTTGACCCATTTTTTACGACAAAACGAAATCAAGGTGGTAGTGGTTTAGGACTACATATTCTGTTCAATATTGTTAATCAAAAACTATCAGGTACAATTGAATGTGAAAGTAAGTTGGGTTTAGGAACTAAATTCATTATCAAAATTCCTTTGTTTTAGGGATTAGGGAGTAGGGGAGTAGAAAATAAGAAAAACAACTGTACCTCCGATGCTTGAGAAACGCTATAGCACTTCCCATACTTGTTAGGTACAAAGTTTTTTAATTTTAGGAGTCAGGAGACAGGAGTCAGGAGACAGTAGTTAAATATACAGTAGTTAAATATAAGGTTTATTAGGTGTAGCTTATGAGTCCGAGAAATCCTATATATAAAAATTTTCAAAATATAGAATTTTCCCAAAAGAGTCTGCTGCATTCTGCATTAATTAGGTTATTTTATTCTCCTAATTTCCTAAAAATTAAAATTTTATGGCTCCTCTAAATGGAAAAGAATATATTAGATTTAGATGTGATTTGAATTTTTCAAAGGAGTTAATTTAGATGTCAGCGTTAGATCCAAATAATCAAAATAATGGCATAGATGATGATGACGAATTAATATTTGCACCAGAAACTAATGAAACAGAATCTAGCCAAGAAAATGATGAATTAATATTTGCACCAGAAGATAATAAAGTTAGGTTTGCAGACGAGGTAAATCAAAGTCAAATATTAGATATAGACTCTGCTCAAAAATATAAATTGTTAGTTGTAGATGACGAACCAGAAATTCACGATATCACTCGATTACTTCTAAATGATTTTACTTTTGAAGGTAAAAAAATAGAGTTAATTAATGCTTTTTCAGGTAAAGAAGCAGAAGAAGTAATTCAGAAAAATTTTGATCTTGCGTTAATTTTATTAGACGTAATTATGGAAACTGATGATGCTGGTTTAAACTTTGTTAAATATGTGCGAGAGGTAGTTAATAATCATGTAGTGAGAATTGTTTTACGGACAGGACAGCCAGGAATGTTTCCAGAAGATACAATAGTTGAAAAATACGATATTGATGATTTTAAAAGTAAAACAGAATTAACAAAAGTCAGACTTTTTACTACAGTTAGAACAGCTCTCAGAGTTTATAATGCTCTGCACAGAATGTATACAATGAATTCAAAACTAGAAATAGAAATTCAGCATAGTCAAGAAATTGAAAAAGCACTAAAGTTTAAATCTATGCAATTGGAAAATATGATTCAGGAATTAAAAAATACACAATTGCAGTTAGTTCAAAACGAAAAAATGTCGGCGCTTGGAGAGTTAATTGCAGGAGTAGCCCACGAAATTAATAATCCTGTTGGTTTCATAAATGGTAACTTACAGATTATGCATAATTACCTTCAAGATATTTTTAATTTAATTGAAATTTACCAAAAAGAATATCCTAATCCTATAGGAAAAATTCAAGATGAAATAGATAAAATTGAGTTAGATTATGTGTGTGAAGATATACACAAATTAATTTATTCTATGCAAGAAGGAGGAACTCGTCTTCAGGAAATTAGTAAAAGTTTAACAACTTTTTCTAGGGGAGATGTGAATAATAAAATTACTTATGATATTCATCAAGGATTAGAAAGCACACTAATGATTCTTAAACATCGCCTGAAAGCAAATTCCGGTAGACCTGAAATAAAAATTATTAAAGAATATAATCAAATCCCGACAATAGAATGCTATCCTGGTCAACTTAATCAAGTATTTATGAATCTACTTGCTAATGGAATTGATGCTTTGGAAGAAAGTAATCAAGGACTTTCTTTTCAGGAAATTTCTCAAAAAAACAATTTAATTAAAATTAGGACAGAAACAAATGAGAATAATATAATTATCAAAATTTCCGATAATGGAATTGGAATGTGTCAAGAAACTTTACAACAAGCATTTGATTATTTATTTACAACTAAACCAGTGGGAAAAGGAACGGGTTTAGGTTTATCTATTTGTCGGCAAATTATCGAAGACAAACATCATGGAAAATTACTCTGTTATTCTCAGATAGGGAAAGGATGTACATTTATAATCGAAATTCCTAGTTAAGACCAATTATAAAAAGTAATGCTACAACTTGACCAGGAAAATGTGGGTTTAATATTTAATCAGTAAGCCCTAATTATTAATTATTAATTAATGCGCAGATATTTCCGACAAATAATACATTACAAAAAGAAATGGGATTTTCTCCAGGAAATTTTGTTGCTCCAATTTCGGTTAATTGTTTTGTAATGGAGTTAGAAGCGCCGAATATAATGATTGCTAATAATAGGTAAATTTGTCCGGGAATTTTTTGTGAAAATTTAGAAATATTTGTGATTATTTGATTCATTATCAGGAAGAATTCAATAATGGATAAAAGCTTGAATATAAATTGGAACGGCAGTTAATTCATCCTGAAAAAAACCTGTCAAGGTACAGTGAGGCATATATTTATGAGCCGCATTTTCACCACATTGTGTACAAGTAGTAGTGAAATATTTCTCTAATTGATTCTTAAGTTTACCCAATGGACAAGAGTATACAATAAATTCTCTTAGCATCGAATTATTTCTTCATTGATTTGAGCTTTAATTGTAAGTATTCTCTCAGCAATAATCTCCAAATATGTATAGTCAGATTAGCAGCAGTCATACCCTGGATAACTTCTGAATTATAAATTCTGAATTCTATAAATCTGATTCATCAGATTTTATTTCAGAGTCACCAGATGGAGGATTTTGTAAATATCGCTTGACTAAAGCTAAAACTTTTTTCGGTTCAACAGGTTTAGTTAAATAACCTGTAGCTCCCATCATTTTCGCTCGAACTCTATCTACAACTCCATCATTTCCAGTTAATATAACTATTGGTGTATTCTCAAACATGGGCACTCGTCGCAGTTGAGTACAAATTTCATAACCATTAGCAATTGGCATCATTAAATCTAAGAAAATTATATCGGGTTTAGCTTCAATAATCATGACTAATGCTTTAATAGAATCCTGAATTGCGAGAAATCTATAACCCCCCTTCTTCATAATTTTCTCTAATAGATAACACATCTCTTTACTATCATCTACACAAGCAATTAATGCTTGAGGTTTACTAGGAGATGTTTCTATATCAATATCTGACTCTAATCCAGGACTTCCTTCTAAACGTTTTTTATCTGAAACTTGCTGCAACTCAATTAATTTATTCCTAATATAAGGCATTAAAAATAAAGTTAAATGGCGCAAATCTTTGTTCACTAAAACAGCAGTTTCTCGCAGTGAATGTGTGCCATCAGCTAACTTTTTAATTGTATTGTAAGAGTTATTTTTTGCGACTTTTTGTAACTGTTTATCTTTTTTAATTATAGGAACTAAGTTAGGAGAGTATGCAGCTAAATTAGACTTTTGCCACTCCAGCCACAACTTATTAATAGCAGGAAGAATAGTTTCTACTCGAATCACTGTAGACATGAGGATTAAAGATTTGTCTAATCCTGCATCAGATAAATTATAGGTTAATTCTTGTTGCGATTGTTCCTGTATAATATCAAATAAAACTTCTTTTAAATTTACCAAAACTACTGCTTTTACTTGAGGAGGAGCTAATGATTTTCGTCTCGATAAAACAGACATAATATGATAGTAATAACAAATAGCATAATCTCCTTCTCTGAACTTAATTTTGTCTAGAGAAATATTAGAACAAAATTGATGCCATATTTTGTGAAATCGCCGATTATAATGTGCTCCACCCACAGCCCAAGCTAGACGACCTATACAGAAAAATAGTGTCCAACTTTGGCGATCGCTTTTTACTTCTAATTTGCCTGTAAATTGATTTGGTAGATCGTTAAGGACTAAATTAAAAAGTTTATTGTTGCTATTTTCATTAGTGTTCATTTTTTTTATACCAATTGCATAGAAAATCAGGAATTAGAGGGAATAAAATTTCAAACTATACAAATAATATTTATGGTAATTTTGGCATTTATTTTATTTTTAAATAAGTTCTTAAAGGCCAGATATTTAAAGCAAGATAACACCAGATTTTTTGCCAATAAATTTTCTAGCTAGAGAAAAAATATCAGAATAATTGTTACAACTATAATTCAAGGATTCAAAAAAAAATAAGTAAATCAATGATTTCATCTATCTATAATTATCTATAATAATTCCCAACTTCCTGTTTTACACTGAAAAAAATGAATGTTAAACAATATGAATAAAATAATTTTAGAACTATCTAAATTAACTTTACCATAAGTCCTACTTAACTGAAATTAACTCACTTGGCCACATAGTGAACTTGAGAAATTTGAGACAGGCAAAATAGTCAAAAATACCTGTTGAGAGTATAAACTCTTAGATTTTTAAAGAAGGTGTTAGGTTGTAGGTTTCAGATTCTAATTGTGGGTAAAAAAAACCTCACTGCCTAACCCTCTTCCCATGTCAGATAGGGTAAGTAGGATTGGCAACCCACATAAGGCACGAAGTCAGGGATTATTTTTGACTTTTGATTTTTGACTGTCAGATGTGCGTCTTATAGCACTACGCAAAAACGTTAGGACATTTATAAATCCTGGAACCGTTTAACAATCTACTATTCCCTACTCCCTACTCCCTACTCCCTAGCGCTATACATTCTGTTTCCTTACGGATTCCGCAGGAAATGGAAACCTCAGAATTACGCACTCGCTTTTGATTTGCGCGTAGCGCCATATCAGAGCATAGCAAGAATAATATTAAATGGCCAACATCTATAGTCTTTAAATAACTGTTTTATCTCAAACCCATAAATTTTATTAAATAAGGAGGTCTTCCACAATGAAAAATTCCTATTTTTTCTTTAACTATTTGACTGTTATGGCCATTACCATTTCTGCTATACCTAGCATTATCATTAGCCAGAATGTATTGGCCCAAACTCCGGCTTCAGAGGTGGAAAATTCTGCCGAATCTTCTGCCTCTAAGACCAAGGCTGATAAATTGTTTGAAACAGGTGTGGCACAATTTCGCAGAGGAGCATTTGATGAAGCTTTAGAAACCTACAAGCAAGTTTTGACAATTCGTAAAGAATTAGGAGACCAAGGGGAAATTGCTCAGACTCTTAACAATATTGGGGATGTATATATTAACCAAAGGAAATATTCAGAAGCTTTAGATGTTTTGCAACAAGCTTTAACTATTCGTCGCCAGATAAATGATCGCTCTGGTGTCGCAGAAACTTTAAACCTTATTGGTTTTGTTTATCAGCGACAGCGGGAGTTTTCCCAAGCTTTAAATTTGCATCAAGAAGCTTTAGATATTTCTCAAGCAGTTAGCGATCGCTCCAAAGAAGGAGAGTCATTACATAATATTGGTGCAGTGAAAGCAAGTCAGAGGCAACTTGAGCAAGCACTACAATTTTACCAAGAAGCACTTATTATCCGGGAAGAAGTAGGCGATCGCCGAAACCTTGGCCGAACCCTCAACAATATGGGAGTAGTTTACTTTAATCAAGGTAATTATGACAAAGCTTTAGAAAAATATCAAAAAGCTTTAACTGTGCGTCGAGAAATTAATGATAGCGCTGGAGTTGGCAGGTTATTAAATAATATTGGTTTTGTTTATCGAGAAAAGGGTGAAAATTCTGAAGCTCTCAAATATTTTCGGCAAGCTGTTGCTATGTTAGAAAGTGTTGGAGACCAAAGAAGTGTCGGACGCATTTATGGTTTTATGGGGGCGCTTTATCAAAAAGAAGGAGAGGAAAGTCAAGCATTATCAGCTTATGAAAAAGGCTTGGAAGCTGCTAAAGTTGCTAAGGATAAACCTGGACAATTAGAAGCTTTAAATTATTTGGGTGATGCTTATTATGAAGTTGGAGAAAATGACAAAGCAAAATCAACTTATGAAGCAGCTTTGGTATTTTATGAAGAAGCAGAAGACAGTGCTGCTGAAGGTAAAACAATGGTTGGTTTGGGAAAAGTTTATAACCGCTTAGGAGAGAACCAGAAAGCTAAACAAATTTTACTAAAATCTTTACCGGTCAATAAGAAAGTAGGAGAAAAATCGGTTATTGCTGCAAATATGAATGCTTTAGGAGAAGCCTATTATAGTTCGGGAGATTATTCTATTGCTCTTAATTATCACAAACTTGCTTTAGATAATTTAGCAAACAAAGAGGATAAAAATTCTGTAGCTATAGCTTATCAAGGAATAGGAGATTCTTTATTTCAACTAAGACAATATCCTCAAGCTTTGGAAAATTTAGAGCAAGCATTGGCTATATATCAAGAAAGTGAAAAAACTGCTAAAGCTGGTCGTATTTATGGACAGTTAGGCACAATATTAGTCGCCCAAGAAAAACCAGATTTAGCAGTAGTTTTTTACAAAAAAGCTATTAATATAAATGAAATTATGCGGAGTCAGGAAAATCAGAAAAGTCTCTTAGAAAATCCTGAAACAGTTTATCGGAATTTAGCAGATTTACTATTACAACAAGAACGTATTTTTGAAGCTCAACAAGTTTTAGATTTACTGAAAATTCAAGAACTAGATAATTATCTAGGCAATATTAAAGACAATGAAGCAATAGCAACCGGAGTAAAATTATTAGCTGCCGAAGAAAAAATCATGTCTGAAGGTACAAAAGATATCTTAAATCTGGAGATTGATAAAAATAATCTCAAAGCCGATTTTTCACAGTTTCCAAGTCTTCAAGAAAAATTGCAAAAATTACCAGGAACAGTTCTATTTTATCCCTTGATTTTGCCAGACAAATTAGAATTAATATTAATCACAGCAGATGGAGGAACAATACATGAAACTGTACAGGTAAAAGCAGAAGAAATTGAACGGGCGATCGCTGACTTCCGAGGCACAATTTCTAATCCTGTTGGAGATGTGAAAAACTCGGCAGAAAAACTCTATGATTGGTTAATCAAACCAATAGAAAATGAATTAACTAAAGCAAATATTAATACAATTATTTATGCGCCAGATAAGCAACTACGTTATCTTCCTTTAACAGCACTTTATGATGGAGAAAAATGGTTAGTAGAACGTTTTGGTGTAAATAATATTATTGCAGCTAGTCTGACAAATTTTGAGACTCAACCCAAAAATCAACCTCGTGTATTAGCAGCAGCTTTAACAGAAGGAAAATATCAAGTTCAGATAGGCACTAGCCAAGTTGAATTGAGACCAACAACAGGAAAATTAGTCAAAAATTTAGCAGAAACAATTCCCGGCAGTCGCCAACTTGTTAACAATGAATTGAATTCGCAAACAATAATTAATGATTTTAATAACTATAATATTGTGCATTTAGATACCCCCGTGGTATTGTTAACAGAAAAAGAAGGAAATGGTAAACCAGAAGACTCTTTTATCTTATTTGGAGATAGCGATCGTATTACTCTATCAGATATGGAAAATTGGTCATTTGAAATAGATTTAGTAGTATTAAGTGCTGCCGAAACTAATATTAGTGGACAGATGGGTAATGGAGAAGAAATAGTTGGTTTTGCTTATCAAATGCAAAATGCTGGAGCAGAAACAATAATAGCTTCTTTGTGGCGAGTTAATGATGATTCAGATCAATTAATGAATACTTTTTACACAGTTTTGCAAGAAGGAAAAAGTAAAGCAGAAGCATTACGCGCAGCTCAAATAAATATGATTACTGGGAAAGATAAAGAAGGAAGTAATCCTTACTATTGGGCATCATTTATATTGATAGGAAATGGATTTTAAGGGAAAGGAATGGTGTAGAGTGTGGGAGGTGTGGGGAGTGTGG
>JBCDJM010000087.1:0-26022 GCA_038747755.1 Cyanobacteria bacterium P01_H01_bin.35 | reverse complement strand
CTTTCCCTGAAGTTAGAGATAAGCTTCGATTTGGTAATTCCCTAAATTATAGATAGGGGATAGAAACACTCTAAAGTTCGATGAACTCTAGCGCTATAGTTTTTAGTTACTTACTAGATATGATACTTTCCCTGAAGTTATAGATGAGCTTCGATTTGGTAATTGGATAATTCTTTGTCCAAACTTCTCTATAATTCCGATTCCTCCTGACTCTGTACGGACGTTGCTTGAGCATTAATGCGTTTTCCTTAGGTCATGCTGCCTCTTCCAGAGGAGCTGCGCTAACGCAAACATGTCGCATAGCGTTTCGCTGTCGCCGACATATAAAGCGGAACTTTGCGTCAGCAAAACATCCCTACCTTTTGACTCCTAACCTCACTCATAAGACTTATTCAGCAAACCCTAATTAGCAAGCCCTAACTAAAGTCTTCTTTATTCTTCCTTCTTCCTTCTTCTTCCTTCTTCCTTCTTAAAAAAATCTATGACTAAATTTGTATTTATAACTGGTGGAGTAGTATCCAGTATTGGTAAAGGAATTGTAGCAGCAAGCTTAGGTCGTTTGCTCAAATCACGGGATTATTCTGTCTCCATTCTCAAACTAGATCCTTATATTAATGTAGACCCAGGGACTATGAGTCCTTTCCAACATGGAGAAGTATTTGTTACAGAAGATGGGGCAGAAACAGACCTAGACTTAGGTCACTATGAGAGATTTACAGATACCTCAATGTCTCGCCTCAACAGTGTTACTCAAGGTTCAATCTATCAGGCAGTAATAAATAAAGAAAGACGAGGGGACTATCAAGGAGGAACTGTTCAAGTTATCCCCCATATTACTAATGAAATAAAAGAAAGAATACATAGGGTCGCTAGAAATGCTAATCCAGATGTAGTAATTACAGAAATAGGAGGGACAGTAGGAGATATCGAATCTCAACCATTTTTAGAAGCAATTCGGCAATTTCGTAAAGATGTGGGACGAAATAACGTTTTATATGTCCATGTAACACTGGTCCCTTGGATTGCTTCAGCAGGGGAGATGAAAACTAAGCCCACTCAACACTCCGTTAAAGAATTACGCTCCATTGGTATTCAGCCAGATATTTTGGTCTGTCGTTGCGATCGCCAACTTAGTCAAAACTTGAAGGAAAAAATGTCCGAGTTCTGTGATGTACCTGTAGAATCTGTAGTTACATCTCAGGATGCTCAAAGTATCTATGAAGTACCTCTAATGTTAGAGGTAGAAGGACTAGCAGTCCAAGCTATAGAATTATTAAAAATGGAGCAACGTCAACCAAATCTTAGCCAGTGGCAAACTTTGGTCAATCGTCTTTACCATAGAGACAAAGAAGAAATACAGACGACCCAAGGCCAATTATCTACTACTACTGTAGAAATTGCCATAGTGGGTAAATATATTCAACTCAGTGATGCTTATCTGTCAGTGGTAGAAGCATTAAGCCATGTAGCGATCGCTGTCGGTGTGGACTTAAATCTACATTGGGTCAATGCTGAAGATGTGGAGACCAATGGAGCTAAGACCTATCTAGAAAATGCTAATGGAATTATTGTACCAGGTGGGTTTGGTGTGAGAGGTATTGATGGGAAAATAGCTACAGTTCAATATGCCAGACTAAATAAAATTCCTTTTTTGGGGTTATGTCTAGGAATGCAATGTGCAGTAATTGAGTGGGCACGGAACATAGCAGAATTAGATGCTGCCCATAGTGCTGAGTTTGACCCTCAAACACCAGATCCAGTGATTAATTTATTGCCAGAACAACAAGATGTAGTAGACTTGGGCGGGACTATGCGACTGGGACTTTATCCTTGCCGTCTACAAGGGGACACATTGGCATTTAAAACTTATCAGCAAGAAGTAATTTATGAACGCCATAGACATAGATATGAATTTAATAATGCTTACCGGAATTTGTTCTTAGAAACAGGATATGTGGTAAGTGGAACATCTCCTGATGGTAGGCTAGTAGAAATTATTGAACTTCCTACTCATCCTTTCTTTATTGCTACTCAATTTCATCCAGAGTTTCAATCTCGACCTAGCAGTCCCCACCCTCTATTTCATCACTTTTTTCTAGCAGCTAGTCAAAAAGAAAAGTGTGATGATTTGTCTGTAAATAATGCTGAAGTTACCCAAGAGAATGTAGTTAGCACAGGTTCTATACCTTAGTTATGACAAGTCTAAATATTTGGTAAAATAGTTTTTTTTCAGCATATTTATTTATGGATTGTTTTTATTAACTTTAAGAGCCTGCAGCAGACTAATATTTATTTAGAAAAAGCATCTGTTGAAAGTCCCCGTATTTGAATTAGGGGATAAAAACGAATAAGTTATTCAGGTTAGACTACTAAACTTGTCCTGTTATTAGGTATAATAACAACTTAAAAAAAAAATTTAAAATAAGCTTGAGCATTTAAAAGACTTTATTTTAATGTCTATTTTAGTAAAAATTATAGACTCAAAGGAAATATCCTAGCACTTTTTTTTCTCTTGAATATAGAAGGCTTTAAACTGGATTGATTAATTATCAATTATCAATTGGTAAGATGTCATTTTGACTAAACTATAGAATATAAATGGTAAAAAATAGCATTTTAAGATATTCATTCTGAATTGGTTTTACTAACTCAGAAACTCCTATAAACAGCCTAACTATTTAGATCCAACATCGACATTGTTCGTAGAAAAGTATTGCCTATTGACTATTTTCCATTCCCTACATTCACCCATAATACTTTTTTAGTAATCCCTAATTAAGAATCATATTTCCAAGTATCAAAATGTATGGTTATCAGGAAATATTAGGAGGTCAAAATCCTGAATTAATTGCCATCAAAATATTTTTGTGTGAACAGTGCAAAAAGCTAACTAACAGAGGAATATGTTATGCTAGGAAATTATATCCCTAGGTATCAAAAGATATCGGTAAATTTTATCTGCAAAAAGTATACAAAAACAATAATTACTCTCAAGTTTTACATCTCACTTGCAGCACAAAAAAACTCATAATTGTAGCTGAATTATTCAAATATTATTATGGTCTCTTTAAAGCTTATCAATAATAAAAAATCAAACACAGACCCAGAATACCTAACGAGAGAAATAAAGGAGGTATAACTATGGTTAATTTAATGCTTGACATTCATCCCCGACTAAAATATTCGTTTCTTGATAAGATTTTTAGGTGGGAACTTCTGCTAACATTTTGTTAAAGAAGAAATCTTTTTCATTGAGTAGTGAGTGAAAATATAAAGGGTAAATAAATAATGTTTATAAAACTTTTAGGGTAACTTGCAGGATGTGGGTAAATGCAAGAAATCAGAGCTTTGAGGGGGTCCTGTGGCCTACTGGATTAAAATAAATTATGAAAGAAGTATATACTTGATCGATCTTGATAGTATTACTGCTTTTTCTTGTCAGCAAAATAAGCGGATAACTTTTTGGTTGCCAAATAGCAGTCAGCCAATCATATTAAATAAGCAAAATTCCGAACATGACTATCAGTTAGTTCTAGAATATATTAAAAAAAAGATCGAAATAGGCTATCAAACTTATAATGAATGTTGGGCAAAAATTATTTATGACCGCCATGAATGGTTGATAAATTTGAGTTGTATTACTACATTTGCTTGGGAATCTAATGGTAGGATAACTTTCTGGCTACCAGATAGTACAAAAGATATTATTATTAACCCGAATAGTGACCCAGAAGCTTACAAAAAAGTTTCAGAATTTATCAATAAAGTAACTGGGTATTCTTTACCATAGCAAAAAAAATTTGATAGTAATATACTTAATGTTAACTCCACCTATAGCGCTACGCGCAAGTTAAAAGTCATACATTCAAAAGTCAAAAGTAATCTCTGAGTCAGTGCGAGCATTTATAAATGTTGTAACCTATTTGCGTACTGCTATAACTTAGTTATTATTAAGCAATTAAGCATACCTTATTTCCTATTATCTTTTTCCCAAAACCTAAGCATTTAGGTATCAACTATTAGTATATTGGGTTCCGCAGGGTTGTCGCCTTTTCCTACGGAATATTTTAAAATAGTTAATTGCCTTGGCCAGAGGAATTCTTAATGCTTAAGCTGTTGTGCATTTAAACGACTTATTGTTGTGTGCCTAGTTAAAAGAAAAACTGTTATTACTTCTGACCTATGACTTCTAATTTATGACTCACTAAGAGGCATTTAAAATTGGTCTTAGCTTACCCCACAACTCTCAAATCATTTATCTAAAAACTTAGTTAAAGCTAATTTAGCAGCTCCCACAATACCAGCTTTATTACCTAACAAAGCCGTTAATAATTGTAAGTTTAAATAAGAACTAAAAAGAACTCTTCGCTGAATTTCAGCCTTAGTTGCAGGCAAAAAAAGTTCAGATGCAGCACTAATTCCACCACCAATAATTATTGCTTCTGGAGTTAAAATATAAATTAAACTTGTCAACCCTACTCCTAAAATTCGTCCGTAGTTTTGCCAAAATTCTAGGGCAAACTTATCTCCAGCTAAAGCTAAATTGGCTAATTCTAAAGGTTCTTTTCCTGTTTCTCGACGAACCGCTTGAACAGAAACATATTGTTCTAAAGATCCATTATTACCACTATTACATTTAGGTCCATCAGGGTTCAAAGTTATTAACCCTAACTCTCCAGCAGTACCAGTATGACCCACAAATAATTTGCTATCTAAAATAATAGCTCCTCCGACACCAGTACCCAGAGTCAGCATAATCATATTTTTAAACTGACTACCCGCTCCTAGCCAAGCTTCTCCTAAACCAGCACAATTAGCATCATTAGCAATTACTACTGGTAAACCAGTCTTTTCCTCCAACAATTCGGCTAGAGGAACCTCTTGCCAGTCTGACAAGTTTATTGCTATTCTAGATACTCTACCTTCAGCATCAACAGGACCAGGTACTCCAATACCTATTGCTTGGATAGTTCCTAAATTTTCTAGTTGAGGTTCTTTTCTCAGAACAGAGATTGTCTCTTCTATCAAATTAATAACTGCTTTTGGGGTAGCAGGTTGAGGAGTTGGTACAGCTAAAGATTGATGACAAGCTCCATCTCTGGTAAAACAACCCAGTTTAATAGATGTTCCCCCTATATCAATACCTAAGACCAGAGAGTTCATTTAAAATCTTTCCACACTAGAATTAAATATAGGTTCAACCCGAATGGCAATTATAGCCGAAGGACGAACCACCATATATTCTCCTTGAATAGTCTTAATAGGTACATTCACAAACTCTTGAGAATCATGCTTAGGAACTACAACGCCACTGTACCAGGTTTGAAAATCTTTAAGAGTGACAAAACGTACTTCTTCACGAGCGCCACCTTCTAATAATAGGTGTATAGCAAATTCATCAGGATTTCTAGGCATATCTTTTATCAGTTATCAGTTATCAGTTATCAGTTATCAGTACCTCTATGAAATAGGGAGGATTGAAATACTGAAGTTTATTTTTATTATTTTCATCTCCTTAAAATAGGAAGCTTGATATCTTAATTTTTTTTGTCAAAAGTTAAAGGTATTAATTCCAATTCCAATTTATATCAAGTCAGGTATAATATTAAGTCAAAAATTAGAAGTTAAAAATATTAATTCCGACTTCTATCAAGTCAGATTAATTAATCATAATATATAGCAATCATAAATGATTTGTGAAAAAACTCTAGGGGTTTAATATTTTCATCTCATTTTCACTTGGGTTGGGAGACCAAACCCCTACAATCAAATGTTACAACCTGTGCCTGGATTACTAATAGGAGAGTTCAACAATTAACAGTTAATCATTTTCTCTTCTTTTTTCTCCTATTATTTCCTATTATTTAAGAGTATTTAAAACTTAATACCTTTGAATTCCTAAATATAAAATTGGTATGTATATACTAACACAGCCATTATAAATACCCTTAAAATACTTTGGATTAAGTTTTAATTCTCAAACAAATAGAAATAAATCTATGCCGCGACGCCAAGATATACGCAAAATCCTACTGGTTGGTTCTGGTCCGATTGTAATTGGCCAAGCCTGTGAATTTGATTATAGTGGAACACAAGCTTGTAAAGCTCTTAGGGAAGAGGGTTTTGAGGTAGTGTTGGTAAATTCCAATCCTGCCACAATTATGACTGACCCAGAAATTGCCGAACGTACCTACATTGAACCTCTAACCCCGGAACTTGTAGAAAAAGTTATTGCTAAAGAAAGACCGGATGCCCTATTACCAACAATGGGCGGTCAGACTGCTCTAAATATAGCAGTTTCTCTAGCAAAAAATGGCACTTTAGCCAAATATGGTGTGGATTTAATTGGGGCAAAATTACCTGCTATTGAAATGGCCGAAGACCGTCAATTGTTTAAGGAAGCAATGGCCCGGATAGGTATTGGGGTTTGTCCATCGGGTATTGCTAGTAATTGGGAAGAGGCCAAGGCGATCGCTCAAGAGATAGGAACATATCCTCTAATTATTCGTCCTGCTTTTACTTTGGGAGGGACTGGGGGTGGTATTGCCTATAATCAAGAAGAATATGAAGTGATGGCACAAGCGGGGATAGATGCTAGTCCGGTGTCTCAAATTTTGGTGGAACAATCTCTGATTGGTTGGAAGGAATACGAATTGGAGGTAATGCGAGATTTGGCAGATAATGTGGTGATTATTTGCTCGATTGAAAATATTGACCCGATGGGGATACATACGGGAGATTCTATTACTGTTGCTCCAGCGCAAACTTTGACGGATAAGGAATATCAACGACTGCGAGATGCGTCAATTAAAATTATTCGGGAAATAGGGGTGGAAACTGGGGGGTCAAATATTCAGTTTGCGGTTAACCCGGTGAATGGGGATGTGATAGTGATTGAGATGAACCCACGGGTGAGTCGCTCTTCTGCTTTGGCGTCAAAAGCAACTGGTTTTCCTATCGCGAAAATGGCGGCAAAGTTGGCAGTTGGTTATAGTCTGGATGAAATTCCGAATGATATTACGAAAAAGACGCCTGCGAGTTTTGAACCTACTATTGATTATGTAGTTACGAAAATTCCCAGGTTTGCTTTTGAGAAATTTCCTGGTTCCCAAGCAGTGCTGACTACTCAAATGAAGTCGGTTGGGGAAGCAATGGCGATAGGTAGAACGTTTCAGGAGTCGTTTCAGAAAGCTTTGCGTTCTCTAGAAACAGGTAGAGCTGGTTTTGGTGGCGATCGCTGGGAAAAGGTACCCAGTTTGGAACAGGTACGAGCGGGGTTACGCACGCCGAACCCAGAGAGAGTGTTTACAGTGCGTTATGCTCTGTTACTAGGAATGACTGTAGAAGAAATTTATGAGTTGACTGGAATAGATATTTGGTTTCTGGATAAGTTGCGGGAGTTGATAGAGACAGAAAAATCAATTAAACGCACTCCCCTGAATGAATTGACAAAAGACCAGATGTGGGATATTAAACGGCAAGGTTTTAGCGATCGCCAAATTGCTTATTGCAGTAAGACTACTGAGGATGAAGTCAGAAGTTATCGGTTAAGTTTGGGAATTAAACCTGCTTATAAAACAGTGGATACTTGTGCAGCAGAATTTGAGGCGCTGACTCCTTACTATTATTCTACTTATGAAGAAGACTCAGAAGTTTTGCCTTCTGAAAAACGGAAAGTAATGATTTTGGGAGGGGGACCAAACCGCATCGGGCAGGGAATAGAATTTGACTATTGTTGTTGTCATGCTAGTTATGCTTTGGGAGAGGATGGGTTTGAAACAATAATGGTGAATTCTAATCCTGAAACTGTATCGACTGATTATGATACGAGCGATCGCCTCTATTTTGAACCTTTGACTAAGGAGGATGTACTGAATATTATTGAAGCGGAAAACCCAGAAGGAATTATTGTTCAGTTTGGCGGACAAACACCTCTGAAGTTAGCTCTTCCCCTGCAAAAATATTTAGAGGAAGTAGAAAGTCAAACAAAAATTTGGGGTACTTCCCCAGACTCTATTGATGCTGCTGAAGATCGGGAAAGATTTGAAAAGATTTTACGAGATTTAGATATTCGTCAAGCAGCAAATGGTCTTGCTCGTAGTTTTGAGGATGCGTTGGCAGTTGCACAGAAGATTGGTTATCCAGTCGTGGTGAGACCTTCCTATGTTTTAGGAGGAAGGGCAATGGAAATTGTTTATTCCGATCAAGAGTTGGAACGTTATATGAAGTTTGCGGTACAGGTGGAACCAGAACATCCTATTTTAATTGACAAATTCTTGGTAAATGCTATTGAGGTAGATGTAGATGCCATCGCTGATGCGACAGGTAAGGTTGTTATTGGTGGAATAATGGAACATATTGAGGAGGCGGGTATTCATTCTGGAGACTCTGCTTGTTCCATTCCTTATCAAACTTTAGCTCCTGCTGCGGTGGAAACAATTCGCCAATGGACTGTTGCTTTAGCAAAAGCGTTGAATGTTATCGGGTTAATGAATATTCAGTTTGCAGTGCAAGGGGAAACGGTATATATTTTGGAAGCAAACCCCCGCGCGTCGCGAACAGTACCTTTTGTGTCTAAGGCAATAGGAACACCTTTAGCAAAAATGGCATCGCGGGTGATGTCTGGGAAAAAGTTAGAGGAATTAGGTTTTGTGGAGGAAAAGATACCCGATCATGTTTCCGTGAAAGAGGCGGTGTTACCATTTGCTAAATTTCCTGGTACAGATACCTTATTAGGGCCTGAAATGCGTTCGACTGGAGAAGCGATGGGTATTGATGTTGACTTTGGAAAAGCTGTTGCCAAAGCGCAGTTATCCGCAGGGCAAAAATTACCTTTAGAGGGAACAGTTTTCGTGTCAATGAGCGATCGCCATAAGGAAGATGTTGTACCTGTAGTTAAAGACTTAATTGATTTAGGTTTAAAAGTGGTGGCGACTGAAGGAACCCGGAAGGTATTGTGTTTACATGGTTTAGATGTAGGTTTGACCTTGAAGTTGCATGAAGGGCGACCTAATGTTTTGGATGGAATTAAAAATGGCATCATTCAGTTAATTATTATAACTCCTTCTGGGGAGGAAGCCCGTGCAGATGGGATTAAAATTCGCCGGAGTGCCTTAGATTATAAGATACCGTTAATTACGACTATTGCGGGGGCGAAAGCAACGGCGGCGGCGATCCGAGCGTTGAAGTCGGGAGCGTTGCAAGTGAAGGCGATACAGAATTACTATTAGGGGAGGAGTCAGGAGTCAGGAGTCAGGAGACAGGAGTTAGGAGAAAGTAGTATAACCTAACCCCCTAACCCCCTTCCCGACAAGGGAAGGGGGAGAATATTCCTCTCCCTTGTCCTTGTAGGAGAGGGTTTGGGGGAGAGGTCTTAATTTTACAGCGAACAGTCAACTCCGTAGGGATGTTTCATGGAACGTCCCTACATTTTTCAAAAAGATTCTTATAAAAAAGTAATTGACTTTATTAAATTAATCAAAAACTTTCCTATATTATGTTCAAAAGTCTAACAATTAAAAATTTCCGATGTTTTGAAGAAATTACCATTGATAATATCGAACGAGTTAATGTAATTGGAGGTATTAATAATGTTGGTAAAACGACTCTCCTGGAAGGAATTTATTTGTTAAACTGTTTAAATTCTATAGACATTCCGTTTAAATTAAATTTAGATAGAGGAGTAATTAAACAGGAAAATTCTGATGTTGAAAAAGTTTGTGAATGGTTATTCTATCAAAAACAAGTTGGTAAAGCTATTCAAATTAAAATTATAGATGAAAATGATGAAGAGAGAGAGTTAAAGCTGAGTTTAGAGAAAGGATTAAACGAAATGTTTTCTATAACTTCAAGCAAAAATGATCTAAAAAATATCAAATATTTCAAGCTAGAGTTTCAAAAAGCAGGTCAAAAATTATTGGGATTTACAACATTTTTAAAACCAGATAAAGAAGATGGAAGAATGATACAAGTTCAGCCAGACCAGGAAATTAAAGAGATAGAAATTTTTCCTCCTAGTATTTTTATCAGTAGTCGTTTAAGAGTATCAGCAACAGAAGATGCAGAAATATTTAGTAAATTTGAAGCCAAAAATCAACAAAATAAAATTGTAGAAATCTTAAAAATAATAGAGCCTAGATTAAAACGTTTAGCAGTTTTAGTCACTGGAGGAATGCCTATAATTCATGGAGATATTGGAGGGGATTATTTAATTCCTGTTTCATTAATGGGAGAAGGAATGGGAAGATTATTATCTATTATTTTATCAATTATGAATTTCCAAGGAGGAATAGTATTAATTGATGAAATTGAAAATGGCATACATTATTCTGTTATGGAAAAAGTTTGGCAGTCTATAGATGTAGCAACTAGAAAATTTAATACTCAACTTTTTGCAACAACTCATAGTTATGAATGTATTGGTGCTGCTCATCAAGCATTTTCTAACTCTGAATCATATAATTTTCGTTATTTGAGACTAGAGAGAGAAAAAGAAACTAATTCTATCAAGAGTTTAGTTTATGACAAAGATAATATTGAAACTTCTTTAGAACTTAATTGGGAGATGCGCTAAATGATTCAGAATCAAAAAGTTAAAAAGCCTAAAAGCATTGAAAAACCAAAGCTAATTATTGGTGAAGGAAGAGATGAAGAATCTTTCTTTTCTGCACTAATTAAACATTTAGAAATTGATGAGATTCAATTTCTTGATTATGAAGGAAAAACAAATACTAATAAATTTTTGAAAGGTTTGCATTTAATACCAGGTTTTTCTAATTTGCGTTCTTTATTAATTACTAGAGATGCCGATCAATCATTCCATACTGCTTCTCAAAGTATTGATGATTCTATCAGGCGACATAAATTAAATGAAAAAAAAAATTTAACAATCAAAACATATATATTTCCAGACAATAAGTCTCCAGGAATGTTAGAAGACCTTTATTTAAGAACAGTTGATAGTTCTGATATGGTTTGTATTGAAAATTTTTTTCAGTGCATTAAGGAAAATACAAATAGAGAACCAACTCCATTTTCTAAAGCTAAAATCCACGCCTGGTTATCTACTCAAACCATACCTAATAAACGTCTAGGTGAAGCTGCTAAAGCAGGATACTTTGACTGGAATAATCAAATTTTTGAAGAGTTGATAAATTTTATAAAAAGTCTTTAAATTGAATTATTAGGAAAGAGATAACAGGGAGTAGAGAGTAGGTAGAAATAATTGATAACTTCTATTTTTATATTACTTAAAAAATTAGCTAAAATTCTACTCTTTTTCTATCAACTTTTGAGCATAACCATTATGTTCCCATGCACCTGTCACAACTCCAGCAACACCTACAATAACAGCACCAACTACTGGAATTTTTTGCAATTTTTTAAATTCTGTAATTTGGTAGCAACGACAGTCTCCTGTTGTCACTAAACGCGCCCAATGTTCGCAATTAAACCGATATAGTTCATACTGCCAGTTTTCGTGAAACTGAGCAACAGAAACGTGCATTGCCTTTTGAATTTTCTCTTTTTCTAAATGTGTCACCCACTGTGCAGGTTGAAAACGCTCCCAGTCAATATACCAAATTGCTAGTCTTCCTGTATCCTTTTGGCGATCGCTATGAATAGGTTCCCATGCTAGAGATTCTGAATTATTGAGTTGCACTGAGTAATGTAAAATGTTTGGGTTTTGAAGATCGCGATGATACAACAACCGTCCATATTCAGGATGAAAGAAATTGTTATCAATTAAAGAATGAAGCATTAATATACTGCTTTAATGACTAACGGGACTTAAACAAATTAGAGTCAGAAAAAAGGCTCAAATATATACTGGCAAAAGCTTTTACGTCAAAAAGACATAAATCTTGAATCCTACATTCCGCACGACAAGATGTAGCATCAAGAAGAGGAGACAGGAGACAGGAGACAGGAGACAGGAGACAATTATCGGGGTCAATAGGAGTAAGCAATTGAGTATTTATACTTCATTTCCTGAGAATCTGACTCCTGAGAAAGGTCAATGAATAGGATACATATAGTATAAATACGAACCCTCGCTACCGTTTTTTATACTACTTTTAATGCTACAAATTGACGTGCGGAATGTGGGTTGAATTATCAAGGGTTCTAGCCATTTTTAGGGCATCGACGTAATTCCTTTGTATAGAAAGACTTTGAGGCATTTTTCTGACCATAAAATGTTTAAGTACCACTAAGTTAACCTGTCACTTAATCATATAATAATAGGTAATATTATCTCTGGTTAAATAGTGAATGTTGGGTTGAGTAACAAAACCTTAGAGAGAGGTAATTATCAATTAATGAAAATCCCACAAATCTTCTAATAAAGTATACAAAACCGGAACTACAATTAAACTCAACAAAGTAGAAGTAATCAACCCCCCAATAATTGCCACAGCTAAAGGTTGTCGTAATTCTGCTCCTGCTCCTAATCCCAGAGCGATCGGCAACATTCCTAAAACTGTCGAACTTGTGGTCATCAAAATCGGTCGCAGTCGCACCACCCCAGTTTCCAATATTGCCTCTCTCCGGTCTAACCCAGACTGACGTAATTGATTAATATAATCCATCAATAACAAGGCATTTTTGTCGAGCAAACCTAGGAGAAAAATCAGACCTAATAAAGAAATCACGCCAAAATCACTTTGAGTAATTAACAACCCTAACATTGCTCCCACAATAGACAGAGGCAAACACAAACCTACTACCAAAGGTTCTAAAAATCTCCCAAAAAGTAAAAATAGCACTGTCAACATACAAACAACAGACAATCCCAACGTCACCCCAAAACTACCAAATACTTCTCCCACTCTCAGAGAATCTCCTCCCAAATCTAACTCGACACCATCTGGTAAAACAGATTCAGCAACATCTACCGCTAGATCGATCGCATCCGCTAATCCCAAACCATCAGAGAGATTGGCAGTAATATAGACAACCTGTTTCAAACCACGACGACTTATTTCCATCGGGTTATCAAAATTCTGAAACTGAGACGTTATAGTTATGTCTACAAAACCCGGTATTTTTTCAATTTGAGTTTGAATTTCGGTAGCAGTATTGTGGAGAATTTCCCGGTTATCTCCCAATAGCATGATTTCAAAAGGTTTTCCTGCACCAGTCTCCACAAAAGGAATATCCTCAACACTGACAGTCACCTTTTCTAATTCTGATAAAGCAATACGAGTTTGCTCTTGTATTTGAGCAGTAGTTAGCGATCGCTCTTTTTTCAGTTTCACATATACTTTACCACGATTTGGCTCGCCCTGGAAACCTGCGATAGTAAAAACAGACTCTACTTCTGGGGAAGATAAAACAATTTTCTCAATTTGTTGAGCTATTCTCCGAGATTTTCTTAACAATATTCTAGTGGGAGAGTTGGTTAGATCGTTTATCCAATTAAATGCACCTTCCCCAAAAATTGAGTTATCAGGAGGCGGTTGAATTTCTTGGGGAGAGAGAGATTTTTCAGTATTAGTGGCAAAATTAGGCAGAGGATAAGAGTAGGTAATATTAAATTCACCTCGGTCAAGTTGGGGTGTTAAGCCTTTAGGAATTAGAGGAATCATCGCTACACCAGCAACAAAACTGAGTAAAGCTATTGCGATGACAATTTTGCGATGATCTAGCGAGAAGTTAAGTAATTTTTGGTATTGATTAGATAAATTTTTCTCCCACTGCGGTATTTGATTTGATAAATTATCTGGTTTTAGATAACTTTTGAATTTTGAATTTTGACTTTTGAATTCATTTTGCGGTATTTGATTTGATAAATTATCTGGTTTCAGAGCTACATAATTTCCCTCTAAATTCTGACTCCTGACTCCTAACTCCTGACTCCGTACGGACGTTGCATGCAACGTCCCTACCTCCTGACTCCTCAATTCATTTAGCCACCAAACTGATAATACCGGCGATAAAGTGCGAGCAACCAATAAAGAAATTAATACTGCTGCGGAAACAGTTAAACCAAAAGGTTGAAAAAATTGACCGAGAGTATCTCCCATAAAAGCAACTGGCAGAAATACTGCTGCAATAGTGCAAGTAGAAGCAACAACAGTTAAACCTATTTCATCAGTGCCAGAAATTGCTGCTTGTTTAGGAGTTTCTCCTGCTTCAAGATGTCTAGAAATATTTTCCACATCCACAATAGCATCATCAACAATAATCCCAATAATTATTGCCAATGCTAGAAGAGTAATAGTTTCTAAATTAAATCCAAATATTGCCATGACAATACAAGTTCCTAATAAAGAAATAGGTATTGCCAATGCTGTAATTATTGTTGCAGTAAAATTCCGCAAGAAAGGAAAAATTACTGCCACTGCCAGAATAATTGCTAATAGTAAAGCATCAATAGTAGCTTTAGTTGCCTCCTGAATATAATCAGCTTGAGTTTCTGCCAAGACAAGTTTAATTTCAGGTAAATCAGACTGCAATTTTGCTACAGTTGCTTCTACCATACTCACAACTTCTAGAGTATTAGCATCAGCACGTTTAACTACTTGAAAAGCTATTGCATTTTTAGCGTTGAAACTAACAAGAGTTGGCGGTAAAGTAGAAATTAATTTTTCGTTATCTTTTTGTTTTCGGGAAGCATCACCCAATAGATTAACCTTGAAAACTCCTGGTAATTCGGCAATAGTAGAAATAATTTTATTTTGAGCAATTTTAGTTAATTCTTTCAGAGTTTTACTCTCACTCGTAATAGCATAACTAATAGCTGCTGACTCATTTAAGTCCAGACTAATTATTTCCAAACTGGTTTCTGGAGGTAGAGTTACTTGTTTGAGAACAGTTTCCACATCTGCGGTTGCCGAACTTAAATTGTAGAGAGTGCTAAAAGCCATATTTATGACTGCTTGACCTGGATACGTCGAGGAACGCAACTCATACATCCCTTTAGTTTCCAGGATTTTTACCGCATTTTCAATAGGAGCAGTAATCTCCCTTTCAGTTTCTATAGCAGTGTCAAAAGTTGCTTTTGCTTGTACCACCACCACCGGAAAACTGACCTCTGGAAATAAAGCATATTTGAGACTACTAAAAGCAAATAATCCTGCAATAGTTACAGTTAACCAAAAACAGATAGTTAACCAAGGATTAGCGATCGCCCACCTAGAAATATTCCAGCGCTGTCGCAGATTTTTTGCTGAAGATTGTTTTTTCATAAATTCAGTAGCATTGGTATAATTAGATAGTTAATTAGGAGTCGTAGGGGCGATTCGCGTTTGCGAAGCATTCCCTAGGAAATCGCCCCTACTCCCCACTCCCTACTCCCCTACTCCCTACTCCCTACTCCCTACTCCCTAAAAGATCAATTTATTAACTTGTCAGCACAAAGCTCTCCTATTTCTATTAACTCGTCTGGTGTTTCCTCCTTTGCTGATTCTTCCAATAGTTTCTGAAATTTTTCTAAATTATATTTAGATTGAAACTGATTTAAGGTACAATTACATAATATTTCAGCTTGTTCTTGAGACAACCCTTTTGCCACAGCATTAAACTGACAACTTGCCTGATACGTCTCCGCAAAATCTTGAGGATATTCGTTTTTATCTGGCAATTTTGGAGTTTGACTATTCGCCTCATTCAAAAATAAACTACAATAAGCCATGATCGAAGCAGTCATTAAAAAGGCTGTAATTAAAGATTGTTGGCGAAAGGTAGTCTTCATTAAGTAATTAGTCCTTTTCCTGAGTAATATTTATCCATATATTTTCATATTATATGAGTAATAAACAGATAGTATTTAATCTAACATTAGCTTAGATATTCAGGAACGACAATCTATTTTTTGCCAGCTTTTATAAAGGTTAATTTACTATTAACATATCTGGCAGAAAATTCTATAAAAATAGTAATTTTTTATAATTAAAATATTAGTTGAGATAGTATTCCTGACGAGAGAAATGATATAAGAAGTAAGTTATAGAAATAATCAACTGATAAAAATAAAAAATTAGGATAATAGTTGACAATGAACAGAACTAAATTTTTACCAACTTTAATAACAATTGCTACAATGTTGTTTGCACCAACAGGAAAGGTTGAAGCTATTACTTTTGCTGGAACAACATCTGGTTCATGGCGTCTACCTGCGGTATCTGCTAGCGCAGAATTTCTCTCAGATCAAAACGGTGGGACAAATAACAGACTAACTTGGGGATATCCTCTACCTGGCTCTTTCACAAATTATGTTCAATATGATGGCTTAGGTTTCAGCACTGGTGTAAATACCCAGTTTGTTATTGGCGATTTAACTTATCAGAATGGTTCCACATATAATTCTTTTAATGGAGATTTTCCTCTAGAGATTAATCTATCTTTTACTAATCCTTTCAATAATACAGAAAACTTAAACTATAGTTTCAACATTCTTAACACTCCTAACATTACTGGAGATTCAGTTTTAGATGGAGATAAACTCAAATTTCAAGCTAATGGTTTCACAAGTGATTATTTTAACTTCGGTGGAGTAAATTATACAGTAAAACTAATCGGTTTTTCTAGTGATGGTGGTAATACTTTTGTCAGTGAGTTTAACTCCCCAGAAGATTCAGTAGCAAATGCAATGTTATATGCTCAAATCACTAGAGTAGATGTGCCTGAACCTACCGCAATATTTGGTCTGGGTTTAGTTGGTGTTTATCTAGCAGGTTCATTGAAGAAAAAGCGCCAATAGTGACTTTTACAGTGCTTTTCAGTTGAGTAGACCACAAAAATGTTGTAGGAGTAATGAGTAAGGAGTAAGGAGTAAGGAGTAAGGAGTAAGGAGTCAGTATGATTGTAGTTTATTCATCATTAAACCGCTGTAAAAGAGGATATAGCAATGTGTGCTGACATATTTACACATTATTTTTTGTACACCTTTTCGCTTACTGGGGTTAGTAGCTCGAAATTGTAAATACCTAAGCGCTCATTGTTATATTTTCCGTTCTTCTTGTAGCTTTACTTTTTTATACCATTTGTAATAAATACTAACTGGACTTACGCAAAAAATGAAATTATACACCACCTGTAGGGGCGAATGGCCATTCGCCCCTACAAACTTGCCCATAGCGCTACACCATTTGCCTTTTACTTTAAATTAGGATTTGTATTTTTAATTTTTAAATCTTGACTTTAATAAAGTTCTTGACATATCAAATTTTTTTGTTATATTAAACTTATCCAATATATCAAATTTTTTTGAAATGACAGCATGAAAGAAAACCTAAAAGTGCTGGTAAGCGGTCTCAAGAAAAAGACCCTAACTATTGGGGTAGCAGTAATGCTGGGTGCTTGTGGTTCCACTCAGGTAAAACAACAACCGATAAAAATTGATGGCTCCAGCACTGTATACCCTATCACACAAAAACTTGTCGAAAAATTCAATTCCACCGACAAACCTAATGTAGAAGTCAGTGCCAGTTTTTCTGGTACAGGTGGAGGTTTTAAAAAGTTCTGTGCTGGAGAAACTGACATTAATAATGCTTCCCGCCCCATACTTCAAGATGAGATGGAAGCTTGCAAGCAAAATCAAATCTCTTATATTGAACTACCTATTGGCTTCGACGCTCTAACCATCGTCGTCAACCAGGCAAATACCTGGGCAGAAGACATTACTGTGGCTGAGTTAGACAAAATGTGGGCATCTGAAGCGCAACGAAAAATCACCAAATGGAACCAAGTTCGCTCTTCATGGCCAGATAGACCATTACAACTATTTGGTCCTGGTGCTGACTCTGGAACTTATGACTATTTTACTGAAGCGATCGTCGGAAAAGAGAAAGCTACTCGTAGTGACTACATTGCCAGTGAAGACGACGAGGTACTAGCACAAGGAGTCAGCAATAACCCCAACGCTTTAGGTTATTTTGGTTACGCTTATTATGTCGAACATCAAGACAAACTAAAAGCTCTAGCTGTTGATAGCGGTAATGGCGCAATAATGCCGACTAAAACAGCAGTAGAACGAGCCAAATATCAACCCCTAGCTAGACCACTATTTATTTATGTAAATGCGGTATCAGCACAAAATAACCCATTAATGAATGAATTCATTGATTTTTACATGAATAATGCTCAAGCAGCAGTAAATTCTGTAGGTTACGTTGCTTTTGGGGAAGAGAGCTATATGAAACTTTACCGCAACTATCATAAAACAAAAGTAGGAACTGTGTTTGGTGGGGAAGCACAGCTAAACTTAACTATTTATGAAGTTCTCACGAAACGAACAGAATATTAGACTTCTTGCAGAAGTCAGGGAATAGGGAATAGGGAATAGGGAATGAAATGGTTTATTTCATATCTTGAATTGATTTCATTTTTTATTTTTGGAGATGTCTATATAGAATATTAATTACACAAATAAAATTATGGCTACAGATTTACCCCAAGTTAATACATCCGCAGTACAAGCAGGTGGTAAACTAAGTTTATTTGAAAAATATTTGACTGTTTGGGTAGCATTGTGCATTTTTGCAGGTATAGCTTTGGGTAAAATATTTCCTGGTGTGGCAAAAACTTTAGATGCTATGAGCATTTATCAAGTATCTATCCCCATTGCTATCTGTCTATTTTTTATGATGTATCCGATCATGGTCAAAATAGATTTTACCCAAGCTAAAAATGCTGTCCGCGCTCCTAAACCTGTAATCTTAACTTTACTTGTAAATTGGGTAATCAAACCTTTTACAATGGTAGCATTTGCCCAATTTTTTCTTGGTTGGTTATTCCGATCGCTCCTAACAGGTACAGAAATCTTACGCGGTACAGAGGTAGCTTTGGCAGATTCTTATATCGCTGGTACAATATTACTGGGTATCGCACCTTGTACGGCAATGGTATTAATGTGGGGTTATCTTTCCTACAGTAACCAGGGGCACACATTAGTAATGGTGGCGATTAATTCCTTGACAATGTTGTTTTTGTATGCTCCACTTGGGCGATGGTTACTATCAGCAAATAATTTAACTGTGCCTTGGGAAACTATTGTTTTATCAGTGCTAATTTATGTAGGTTTTCCTCTGGCTGCGGGAATGTATAGTCGTTACTGGATTTTTAAATATAAAGGAAAATCTTGGTTTGAACGTAAGTTTCTCAAATATTTAAGTCCTGTTTCTACTGCTGCATTATTGATAACTTTAGTTTTGTTATTTGCTTTTAAGGGTGAATTAATTGTAGAAAATCCCTTTCACATATTATTAATAGCAGTACCACTTTTTATCCAAACTAATTTTATTTTCTTGATTACTTATGTAGCAGCTTTGAAAATGAATATACATTATGAAGATGCTGCACCTGCTGCTTTAATTGGAGCGAGTAATCATTTTGAAGTAGCGATCGCTACTGCGGTTACTCTATTTGGCTTAAATTCTGGAGCTGCTTTGGCAACGGTAGTGGGAGTCTTAATAGAAGTACCAGTAATGTTAATGTTGGTGGAAGTTTGTCAACGTACAGCTTTTTGGTTTCCTCGCGAACCAGAAAAAGCAACTTTGTTAGATCCCCGTTGTTGTAAATTCTAATAGTACAAGTATCTTGCTTGCTTATCTTTCCTCAGTCAATATCAAGAAAAGGAAAACTAACAATGGAAGAACAAACAACTCAACCGATAGCAGAAAATTTGTGGTGGGTGATTCCAGGTAAACTAGCAGGAGTGCGGAAACCAACAGCAGAAGAGTTGCCAGAATTACAGAAATTAGGTATTGGTGCCATAGTATCTGTGATGGACGATCCTTCTAATTTAGAACTTTATGAGCAAGCTAAATTACCTCATCTGTGGTTAGCAATTAAAGGAGGAACTGCACCAAGTCGAGAACAAGTTCAACAATTACAGGATTTCATTGATAGTCAAAAGAGTGCAGTTGCAATTCATTGCACCAATGGCAGAAGGCGAACAGCTACAGCTCTTGCTGGGTATTTGATTAATTCTGGATTATCCTATGAGAAGACAATGGAGATTATTTTAACAGCAAATCCAGAAATAGATTTACGGGACTCTCAAAGTAGCTTTTTACAAGATTTAGCCAAAGATTAAGTTGTTTAAATAGTTAAATTTGAGGAATAAAAAATATGTCTCTTCTCAAAACTCATATTGCTTTAACAGCATCAAACTTAGAAAACTCCCTTGAATTTTATCAAGCTTTATTTGGAGTTGCACCAGTTAAGTATAAATCTGATTACGTTAAATTTGATATTGCTAACCCACCACTAAATCTTACTCTTAACTTAGAGAAAAATTTGCAGTCAGGTGGAAAATTAGATCATTTAGGAATACAGGTAGAAACTTCTCAGGAAGTAGCAGCAGCAATTGAGAGATTTAAGATGGCTGGATTATCAACATTTGAGGAATATAATACAGATTGCTGTTATGCACTTCAAGACAAAGTTTGGGTTACTGATCCCGATGGCAACCGTTGGGAAGTTTTTGTAGTGAAAGTGGGAGATACAGCACCAGAAAAAAATCTAGTTGTTAGTGTTGAGTCAAATTTAGCAAAATCTACTTGTTGTCAATAAAATTAAATCGCTATCTAACATAAACAGGACTTAGGCAAAATGTCGAATTATAGCGCTACGCGCTAGGGAATAGGGAATAGGGAATAGGGAATAGTAGACTAATAAAGGGTTTTAGGATTTAGAAATGTCAAGAGCCTTAATGCGTAGCGCTATATACGCTATCTGTAGGGGGGATTCGCGTTTGCGGAGCATTCCATTAGGAAATCACCCCTACAAGATGTGGTGGTTATGCGTAAATCCTGATAAATAGGAACAGTATATTTAAAGGAGAAAAAAATATGGCAATACCCATAGGAATAAATGGATTTGGCCGCATGGGAAGGTTAGGACTCCGTGCAGCTTGGGGATGGCCTGAACTAGAGTTTGTTCACATTAATGAAATTAAAGGAGGTACGACAGCAGCAGCACATTTACTCAAGTTTGATTCTGTACATGGCAGGTGGTTGCCGGAAGTTGAAGCAGCAGGCGAACAAGTAATAATTGATGGCAAACCTCTCAGTTTCAGTGAATATTCCCAACCAGGTGAGGTGCCTTGGGAAAACTTTGGTGTTGATATTGTGTTGGAATGTTCTGGTAAGTTTAGGACTAAAGGCACTCTCGAACCTTACTTTGAGCATGGTGTAAAAAAGGTGATTGTGGCAGCACCTGTTAAAGAAGAAGCTTTAAATGTAGTCATGGGTGTAAACGATCATCTCTATGAACCAGAAAAACACCATTTACTGACGGCAGCTTCTTGTACTACCAACTGTTTAGCTCCAGTGGTGAAAGTTATTCACGAAGGGTTAGGAATTAAACACGGGGTTATTACTACTATCCATGACAATACTAATACTCAGATTATTGTTGATGCACCTCATAAAGATTTGCGTCGTGCCAGAGCTACAAGTCTTTCACTAATTCCTACTACAACCGGATCGGCAACAGCTATCGGACTAATTTATCCAGAACTTAACGGTAAGTTGAATGGTATAGCAGTACGAGTTCCTTTGTTGAATGCTTCTTTGACAGACTGTGTATTTGAAGTAGTTCGCCCTACCACAGTAGGAGAAATTAACAGTTTATTGGAAACTGCTTCAAAACAAGAACCACTCAAAGGAATTTTGGGTTATGAAGAACGTCCTTTAGTTTCCGTTGACTATAAAGATGACCCCCGCTCTTCTATTATTGATGCTCTTTCAACAATGGTAGTAGACGAAACTCAAGTGAAAATTTTGGCTTGGTATGACAATGAATGGGGTTATGCTAACCGTATGGTAGAGTTGGCTCGAAAAGTTGCTCTGAGTCTGTAGGGGTTGGGTTATCCGAATCGATCTCAAAAATTAATCGTCTAGTAGGCTAACACACCTAAAATCTGGGAATAGTAGGGGCGGGTTTCCCCGTAAATTTTCATGGTTACTCTAAGATTTACATAAACCCGCCCCTAGGACAGTGTGTAATATAGCACTACGAATTCAGGTTAGGACAGTTATAAATCATGGAACCCTTTAACAGTATACTGTTCCCTGTTCCCTATTCCCTATTCCCTATTCCCTAGCGCTATATCATTGGGGGCGGGTTTATCTGACTCAATGTGAAAACTCGTTAATTTAATGGTGAAACCCGCCCCTACGGAAGCAATCTCAAATCCTAGTTTTTCCTACCTCATGCGTAAGTCCTGTTTATCATAATCTGGTTTTGGTTTCTAATGATTCAGATATGTTAAGAATTGAAGGTTTAATTTGAGAAAATTGGTTGCAATAGTTTAAATTAATTAATAAAAATCATGGCTTCTACTACAACTACAAGTTCTAGTTTAAAAAATTATGCCCTAGTCACCCTTGCTTACTGGGGTTTCACCATTACTGATGGTGCTTTACGAATGTTGGTGCTACTCTACTTTCATAAAATTGGCTATACTCCCCTAGAAATTGCATCTTTATTCTTATTTTATGAAATTTTTGGCATTTTCACGAATTTTTTCGGGGGGTGGATCGGTTCTCAATTTGGATTAAAAGTGACTCTGTATACTGGTATTGGGTTACAGGTTTTCTCCCTAATTATGCTTTCTTATGTAGACCAAAGTTGGGCGCAATGGTTGGCTGTGTTTTATGTGATGGTAGCACAGGCATTTTCTGGAGTTGCCAAAGACCTAACGAAAATGAGTTCTAAAAGTGCTATTCGGTTAGTAGTTCCCCAAGATGCTCAATCATCTCTATTTAAGTGGGTAGCTGTGTTAACTGGCTCTAAGAATGCTCTTAAAGGATTTGGTTTTTTTGTAGGTAGTGCGCTGCTGTCATTATTTGGATTTGTCAATGCTCTGTGGATAATGGCGGGAGGGTTGTTTTTGATTATGTTCACTGGTTTAATGTTGCCAAAGGGGATGGGCAAAATTAAGCAGAAGGTGAAATTTAAACAACTTTTTTCTAAAAGTCAGGAAATTAATATTCTTTCTGCTGCCCGCTTCTTTTTATTTGGTTCGCGAGATGTCTGGTTTGTGGTGGGATTACCTGTTTTCCTGCAAGGTGTTTTAGGTTGGTCGTTTTATCAAGTTGGTGGTTTTATGGCTTGTTGGGTAATTGGCTATGGTATTATTCAATCTTTAGCACCGACACTTATAAAGAAATTTGGTTCCGGTGAGCCACCACAATCAAAAACTATCCAATTCTGGACATTTACATTAACTGCTGTTCCCTGCGCGATCGCTCTGGCGTTACAATTAGGTTTACCTGCTAATTTGGTTATTGTTGGTGGGTTGATGTTATTTGGTGTCGTGTTTGCTTTTAATTCTGCGGTTCATTCCTACCTGGTATTAGCATTTACTGATAATGACAAAGTAGCTTTAAATGTTGGCTTCTACTATATGGCTAATTCCGGTGGCCGTCTTGCGGGTACAGTTTTATCTGGGTTAGTTTATCAAATATTTGGTTTAGTTGGTTGTCTGTGGGTATCAATGTTGTTTGTGTTGGCAGCAGCTTTAGTTTCTCTGAAGTTACCCGATCCTCAACCGAGTCAAGCTATTGCTTGGAAAGCTGGTGGGGGAAATTAATCAGTTATCAGTTATCAGTAGTTAGGAGACAGGAGACAGGAGTCAGGAGACAGAATGAAATAGAATCAAAAAATGTAGGGGCGGGTTCCACACCAAATTCATCGGCAGTACCATTAAATTAAATAAACCAGCCCCCTGGGGATATCATGCACCACCAAAGCGGGGCGGGTTTAGAGAAATCAATCAGTTATAACCAGATTTTTGGTAAAACCCGCCCCTACAATTTTTGTAACGGAGGTAGGGGCGGGTTCCCCCCAGGGTGTTAATGGGAAGTCAACAAAATCAAATAAACTCGCCCCCATCCCACATGGTTATCAAATAATATACCCAATATCAGGTTGAAAACAGGGCGGGTTTAGAGAAATCAATCAGTTATAACAAAATTTTTGGTGAAACCCGCCCCTACATTTTTTTTCGTTGGTGGCGTAGGGGCGGGTTCCCCCCAGGGTGTTAATAGGAAGTCAACAAAATCAAATAAACCCGCCCCCTAGAGATATCATGCTACACCAAAGCGGGGCGGGTTTAGATAAATTAATATCATGTATCAAGATTCTTGGTGAAACCCGCCCCTACAACAAAATCCCACAAACGATGCGCCATCTCTAATTTACTACAAGACGGAATATCTAACTGCCTACTTTCCGCATCCAGAAAAATTCCCTGATTTGTATTACTGCCAAAACCTGCACCTTGGCGATCTACAGGATTAGCAACAATAGCATCTAAATTTTTAACCCGCAATTTCTCTAACGCCGGAGCAACAATATCTCCAGTCTGTGCCGCAAAACCAATTAAATATTGGTGAGACTGCTTTAATTTTCCCAACTCGGCAATAATATCTGGTACTGCTGCTAAAGGTAATGAATTTGGTAACGATCGCTTGGGCAACTTCTCTCTACTATATTCAGCAGGTTTTACATCTGCCACCGCAGCACTCATTACAATTATATCTGCTTCTGGAAAATGAGCTAACATTGCTTGCTGCATCTCAGCAGCACTGACTACTTCTATAATTTTTACCCCCGACAACAGCAACTCTCCCGAAATACTATGCACGAAAGTTACATTTGCTCCTCGATGCAATGCTGCCTGAGCTATAGCTATTCCCATTTTGCCCGTGGAAGGATTACCAATAAATCTCACTGGATCTAAATGTTCCCGCGTTCCCCCGGCACTAATTAATATTTTCTTACCTACTAAATCTCTTTTACCTGCTGTATGTAATAAAGATTCTATATTTGTGACTATTTCCCTCGGTTCGGCCATTCTACCTTGACCGATGCGATCGCAAGCTAATATTCCAGCGCCAGGATTTATACCATGAAATCGTTTTTCTGTCAATATTTGTTGCCAATTTCGTTGTACTGCTGTTTGTTCCCACATATCAGTATTCATGGCTGGAGCTAATAAAATGGAGCAACTAGAAGCTAAAACAGTATTAGTCAGCAAATTATCTGCAAAACCATAGACTAATTTTGCCAAAGTATTTGCCGTGAGGGGAGCAACAACTATTATTTCTGCCCATTCTCCTAACTGAATATGCAACGGACGTCCGTGGGAAGGTTGCCAAAAATCTTGGTCTGTATAAGCAGGATAACGACAGAGAGTAGATAAAGTTAGAGGTGTAATAAATTCTTGAGCAGCATCCGTCAAAATTGTTCTAACTTCAAATCCAGATTTTACCAAAGTAGAAACAACTTCACAAACTTTATAAGCTGCAATACCACCACAAATACCAATTAAAACTTTTCTACTCATAATAAAAATCCCTGTATTAGGTTGTAATATTTTATCGCGGTGGCGTATCAAGCCTTAAATGTTACTTTATGAAAATGGTAGGATGCTGATTTTTTTTTAAAGCTTTTAGGTCAAAAATCGGCTTTGTTGTACAAAGAGAACAAATACCGTAAAAATAAAAGTGGGTGAGACAACAAACCTACACCAAAGTAGATCTGAGTAAGTCCAAGTCTAAGTCTAAGTCATCGTATCCAAGTCCAAGTCATCGTATCCAAATACCGAGTTAGCAACTGGTCTGAGTATGATGCTTCCTTAAAGCAAAGAGGGAGTCTGACATTTTGGCTGAGTCCTGAAGTAGTAGAGCAGTAGGTAAATCAACAGAAGACTGGACTTAGGGCAGCATCTAACACTTATAGCGATGTAGCTATTGAACTAATGGTAACTCTGAGTAGCCTGTTTGGACTAGCTTATGGGACAGACACAAGGGTTTGTAGAATCTATATTTGATTTAATGGGATTAGATTTACCTGTACTAGAGCATAGCACTGTATGTCGTAGGGTCAAAAAATTAAATATTGTGATACCAGTGAAGCCAACCCGTGAGGGGATGCACTTAGTAGTAGATTCGGGCGTTGGGTTAAAGTATATGGGCGTTGGGGAATGGAAAACCAGGATTGATGGTGTGGGTAAACCCAGGACATGGCGGAAATTACATCTAGGTGTGAATGAGACCACGGGAG